>JALNZQ010000132.1 GCA_023229165.1 Methanothrix sp. | reverse complement strand
TCTGATAGGCTTTGCAATGGGGATCGACGCCCTTTATCTCGCCGTTGGTGGGCGCTATGGCGTTGTAGGGGCAGCCTCCCCGGCAGTAGCGAATGTGCTTGCAGCCTTTACATTCTTTGTCTACATACTCCTTAAAGGCGCGCATGCGTACTCCCGCAGGCGACTGTGCCAGATCCTTCTGGCTGGGACGATCGCGGACGTTGCCCATGACGTACTCCGGCATTCCTACGAAGCGATAGCAGGGATAGATGCTGCCGTCCGGGCCCACGGCAAAGGTATTCTCCATGCAGTCTACAAATGTGCATACTGTTCCCCGTCCGGTAAAGACACATCGGGCGTAGTCGTTGATGTTTCGCACCTCTATCCTGCTCATGTTTTCCAGATACTTATCCAGCAAATAGACAAGAAGCTCTCCGTACTTTTCCGGAGACAGCGCCCATTTGTCCGGCTCGTCGCTTCGTAGAGACGGAAGTGCCGGATGCAGCTTGAGGGTAAGATTATTTTCCAGGAAGAAATTGAAGATATCTTCTTTGAACTCCTCGGAGTAGGAGGTAAATGTGCATATGAACTGCACCTGCAAGCCATGCTCTTTGGCCAGTTCATATCCTCGCATGGTCTTCTCGTAGTAGCCCTCTGATCTTTGCAGGTCATTAAGCTCCTGGGGCCCGTCCAGGCTGGAACCGATAGGGATGCTATACTGCGCCAGGACATCGGCCAGCTCGGGAGTCAGCTTCCATAGGTTGGTCTGCAGAGCAAAGTTGGGCTCTAAATGCTGGAGCTCGTCGGTGAGCAGAGGAAGGGCCTGCCGGTAGAAATCGGCCCCTGCCAGGAGGGGTTCCCCCCCATGAAATGTGAAGGTGACGGGATCGATGCGAAAGTCCTTGAGCCAGGCCACGGTCTCCTTAACTGTTTCTATGCTCATTATGGGTGAGCCCACCTCCGAGCTCCAGCAGTAGGCGCATTTGGATGGACAGCCCAGGGTGGGGATGATCATGACGTGAAAAGGCCTCTTTTGTTTCAACTTTTGTCTCATCATTTCTTTGCCCTTCTACTAATTTTTCTTCGTCAATCTCGAATGAGTAGCGCATTATTTAACCTATTCTCTATTCCTTTGTTATCCTCTCTGCATTCATCCGGGCGCGACGCAGTGATGGTAGCTCCTTCCATAATGCCATTTCCCCGCCCCGAATGACCAGGGCACCATCGATCCCCGGCCGATCGATTGCCAGGAAGCACTCCTGCAAAGGCCCCTCTGCCGTTACGGCATTTCCCAGAGCCGTGGCCGCAGCGTCTGCCAGAGCCACATCATCCGATATCACTACCGCCGCATCGGCAAAGCCAAAGGAAATGGATGGGCCCACTTTGCCCGAGCTGGTGCAGATGCCCAAAGGCGCCCGTCGGGCCGGGAGTTCGAAGGCCAGGTTGCGGATGGGCGAGCTGCCTGCATATATTCCTACTACTATGGGCTGATCATTTAAAATGCAGATATCGCCGCCGTTATCCACTACGGCATAGGTCGCTCCTTCATCTATCATGGCCTGCAAGGCATTTCCGGCAATGGCGCCAGCTACTGCCGCCATGGGGCCGATGCCAAAGACGGCGCTCTTCTCTATCATCTGCTTGACAATTAGCGGGGCGTCATCCGCCACAAGATCGTAAGGCTCCAGGGTTATCTGAAAGAATGGGTCATCTCTTATAAAATCCTCCAGATAGCAGCGTTGCTCTCTTATGGATTGCCTGGCCGCATCGATGTGCCTCTCTTCGCGGGCAAAAATGGTGACAATGGTCTCTTTGAGCTGGAAATGCACTCGCAAGATTTCAGGCATGAGTGTTCACAGTCTGCGCGCTCCCGACAGGCCTGCTCTAGCTATCGTCTCCTCTTTTCCACGCAGCCGGACAATCAGCTCCTCTTCATAGCTTACTGACAACAGCTCGGTAGTCTCGTAGAGCCGGGAAAGCTCTGCAAGGCCCTGCGAGGTGTAAGGCAGACTGAGCTGATACTCCTGCAAAGGCAGCAAACGCTGAGAGATGCACTCTTCCAGCACTCCCAGGCCCTGGCCGGTAACAGCCGAGGCTAAAACTGAATAGGGGGCCAAATCTCTGATCAGCTCCACCAGCTCTTCCGCCTTGCCCTCATCCAGCCGGTCCGCCTTGTTCAGGACGGTCACGATGGGTGCACAGACCTCGCAGTCCCAGAGTGCCTTGTGCGAGGCTGCCAATTTGCGTCGCAACAATTCCGGCGTATCGCTGGCGTCCGCCACGAGGAGCACCAGATCTGCTTCGATGATCTCGGAAAGAGTGGAACGGAAGGCCTTGATGAGGAAGTGGGGCAGATCGTCGATAAAACCTACTGTATCTGTGAGAAGGACCTTTCTGCCCAAAACCTCCAACGCCCTGGTAGTGGGCGAAAGAGTGGTAAATGGCTGGTCCTTAGCCTCTACATTGGAGCCGGTGAGGGCGTTTAAGAGTGTGGACTTGCCGGCATTGGTGTAACCGGCCAGGGCCACCAGATCAAAGCCTTGCTCCCTACGCTTCTGCCGTCTGTCTTCGCCCATGTTTTCCACATTCGCGAGCTCAGCTCGGATCTTGGACATTCTTCCCCGGATGTCGTGGTACATGGACTGCTCATAAGCGCCGGCACCGCGAAATCCAGGTTGCTCGCCACGCTTTTTCAGGGCGAGGGCACTTTTTACCTGGGGCGCATCATAGCTAAGACGAGCCAGCTCCACCTGCAGCTTTGCCTCGCGTGTGGAGGCACGAGTGGCAAAGATCTCTAAAATGAGGTTGAACCTGTCCAGCACCTGAGCAGAAAACCCGCTTCTGATATTGAAGACTTGGCTCGGACTGAGTGCATTGTAAAAAATCAGCTTTTGCGGATTGTATCTCAGGGCTTCTTCAATCTTTCCCTGTCCCATCTGGTAGCGATGGTCCCGGCCCCTGCGCTGGTAAATCTCTGCTAAAACTCGGTATCCTGCGGCTCCAGCCAGGCCCCGCAGCTCTTTTATCTTGTAAGGGTCTGGGGACTTGTTCGGGTTCTCCCGCATAAGCAGGACTGCGGTCTTTTCTTCATCCATCTGTATTATCTCATCACTATCTGTTATTCCTTATTATCTCTTCTCTCGCTATCCATGATAAGCCTTCGTCCCGCTACCGAAATATGATGGGCCATCTCTATCGCTGTCATCTCTGCGATGGTCTCTGGGTACTTGAAGTCCCTGCCCAGTATGCTTTTCACTCTCCAGATTTCCAGGTTGTAAACATCTCCGGATTCGGCGACGATTGTTCCGGGAAGGCATATACACGCCTTGCTTATGAGGTCCGCCACAATATTGAGGTCTAACGCCCCGGCCACGCGAGGTACTAGTCTCACAGAGTGAATCTTTTCGATAAAATTAGGCGATATGCGGGCGGAGACTACAGCGCATACCATCTTATATCTGCCCTCTACAACATGTCTGCCTGAAATATCGATTGCCACTATGTCTATCTATTCAACCCCTTCTGATGATGGCGTGCTGGTTAACTATCGCGGTAGCCTCTTGTAGAGTCAGGCCTGCACCCATAGCGATCTCTATGGCACGCTCGCTGTTTATGAGATCTCGGGGAGCGTGGCTGTCTGTGTCCACCACCATATTTGCTCCGGCCAGCTTTGCCATGCGCACCACATGGCCGTTGGTGATGTTGTGGCCAAAGCGGGATGTGATCTCCAGACAGACATTGTTCTCGCGGGCCAGCTGTGCCTCCTCCAGGGTGATGAAGCCGGGATGGGCCAGGATGTCCACTCTTGCCTCAATAGCCGCCCGGTTTGTACCCGGTCGAACGGGCTCCACCGGTGTTTCGCCGTGTACAACCACAATCTCTGCCCCCAGCTTGCGGGCAAGCGCAGCTAGCGGCCCTATCTTGGCTGGTGGAACATGAGTCAGCTCAGCTCCTACCAGGACTTTGATGTCCAATACGTCTTCGAGGTATTTGATCTTAGAAACACAGGATAAGATGTGCTCGATATTGGTATAGTCCGCATGGTCGGTTATGCCGATGGTCGTATATCCCAATACCTCCGCCCGGCGAACCAGCTCAGAAGGAATGAGTTCACCATCACTGAATGTAGTATGAGTATGCAGATCTATCATATTAGTGGCTCTTCTTCTTGTATTTTGCTTTCATGGAGCCGGCGATTCTCTTCAAGACGGCGGATTTGGGGCCTTTCTTGGGAATAAGTATTCTCCCGGAAGTCTCTTCCAGGTGCCAGGTCTTGGGGTGCTTCATCTCGCGTTCAATCTCCGGCTTGAAACCGGCCTTGAGCGCGGCAGTGATCACCATGTCCAGATTGGGCTCATTGACGGCATCTTGACGGGTGACCATTCTGCCTTCAGACCTGGAGCGAGCAGCGTCGAAGTAGATGGGCCATATGACAAGCTTGTCCTTCTCGGGCATAGATCGTTGTATTGGCTGCATCCTTAAAGTATTCTCCGGCACGAAAAGTCTTTTAGCCATGTTGGGCCATAATTGATAGCCATTACAACCGTGGAGAAGCAGATAATGAGCCCAGAGACTTATCCCGTTGCCAATGTCGGTGGAAAGGATGTCCCATACGACCCGGATCAGCTCAGAAGGATCCAGGAGCACCCATGCTTCAGTGAGAAGGCCTGCCATGCCTTTGGCCGAATGCATTTGGCTGTGGCCCCCAAGTGCAACATTCAGTGCAAGTACTGCGTGCGGGACTTCGATTGCGTTAATGAGTCCCGGCCCGGGGTGACTTCTCAAGTTCTGAAGCCAAAGGAAGCGTTAGAGCGCGTGGATCAGGTATTGGAGAAGTATCACTACATCAAAGTGGTGGCCGTTGCCGGTCCCGGCGAGCCTTTGGCCAACGAGGAGACATTTGAGACGCTGCGCCTGGTAGGCGAAAAGTATCCTAATATCATCCTCTGCCTCAGCACCAACGGCCTGCTTCTGCCTGACAGGATCAAGGAGCTGGATGCCTTGGGCGTCTCTAACATCACGGTTACTATGAATGCCATAGACCCGGAGATTGGCCAGCAGATCTACGAATATGTGACCTATCAGGGCAAGAGATACGAAGGCCTGGAGGCGGCAACCATCCTGCGCGACCACCAGCTCAAAGGCATCGAAGAGGCCCTGTTGCTAAAGAAGATCGTGAAGGTTAATACAGTCCTGATTCCAGGCATCAACGACAAACATGTATTCGACATAGCCCGCAAGATTAAGTCCATGGGTGTCTATATCCATAATGTCATGCCTCTCATTCCCCAGTACAAGTTTGCCCACATCAAGCCCCCCTCGCCCGAGGAGAAAAGAAATATCCAGGAGGAGCTGGGCAAGATCATTAAGCAGATGAAGCATTGCCGGCAGTGTCGCTCTGATGCCATTGGGCGGCTGGGATGCGATGTGCAGCAGGAATTTGCCAGCAGAACCAAGGAACAGGGATAGGCTTTTGTTCCTTTTTTTTTAACTCTTTTTTAGCAGTTCTTTTTCATTAGAGCGAATATAGCAAAATTAAGGCCTGATCTGCTCTCCTGAAAGCTCTTCTCTATTAAAAATCCTTAAATAGTAATAATGTCCGAATTAATGGCAATTGCAAAAAATATTCGGCGGTTATAGACATGAAAAGAGTCTTGGTATGCATTCTTCTATTATTACTATTGATATGTGTGGACTGTGTAAGCGCAGACACAATCTCTGCCCAGATTGATTCGTTCGATTTCCCATCTGGCGACTGGTACCGCGGGTCCAATCAGGGAGGAACCAATGTCTGGATAAAGAATACTGGTGATGTAGGCCATCTATTTTGGGTCTCCTACGAAGTAATGGATAGAAGAGGACAGTGGCAGCGTGCTCCTCCTGAGCCGGTATATGCGGAGCCGGGCGATAGCACATATTTTGTTAATCCTGTTTGGCATATTCCTGATGATGCAGAGCTGGGCAGCTACCAGGCTGATTTATATTTATATAGCTATTATGATAGCCGCACTGGGGAGCTCTCTGAACAACTGGATCAAGTTGACCTGGCTGGTGCATTTAGCGTTGTGGGATGAGGATAATAGATCCAAATCCTTTTCTTCTTGTTTTTCCATTCCCATTACGTTTGCAGGATGATGCGTATTTGAAAGAGTCCAAAATCTGGTTTCGCTACAACAACAAGAACTCCTACAGCATTGCCGCCCTGATGCCGCTCGTAGAGGCAGGCATAGCCCGCGAGCCGAAGGAAGGCATCATGCTCTACAGCTTTGCCAGCGCCCAGGCGGAGGAGGTCTACGGCGAGGTTCGCCGCGCTGCGGTGGATGCAGTCTACATTGCGGGCGGCCCTCATCCGTCTGCTCTGCCCGAGGAGGTGCTGGAGCACTTCGACTTCGTGGTGATAGGTGAGGGAGAAGAGACGCTGCCGGAATTGCTGCAGGCCATAAAAGATGGCAGCGATCCTGCCCGCGTTAAGGGCATAGCCTACAAATGCCAGGGCCAGGTGAAGCTCACGGAAAAGAGATCTCCCGTGGATCTGGACTCCTATCCTCCTTTTGGAAAGATCTTAGCGCCTCTGGAGATCTCTCGCGGCTGCCCCTGGGGCTGCACTTACTGCCAGACGCCGCGCCTCTTCGGCTTTTGCATGCGGCACAGATCGATTCCGATCATTGCCCAGTATGCCCGTCGCCACAAGGATATCCGCTTCACTTCTCCTAACTCGCTGGCCTATGGCTCAGATGGGCGCGTGCCCCGTCTGGAGAAGGTCGAAGCCCTGCTCAAAGTCCTGGCCGAGCAAAAAAAGCCCATCTACTTTGGGACATTTCCATCCGAGGTCCGGCCGGAGTTCGTCACCCCAGCGGCCCTGGAGCTTATCGTCAAATACTGCGCCAATAAGAGCCTGAGCCTGGGCGGTCAGTCCGGCAGCCCGGCCGTTTTGCGCAGCATTGGCCGGGGCCACGGATGCGCTGAGATCACGGCGGCCTGTGAACTGGCACTGGATTATGGACTTGTGCCGCAGGTGGACCTGATCTTTGGCTTGCCAACGGAGTTGGAGGAGGATCAGCGCATGACCCTTGATCTGGTTAGATGGATCGCAGCCAAAGGAGGCAAAGTGCGGGCGCACCGCTTCATGCCACTGCCGGGAACTCCCCTGGCTGCAGCGCAGCCTGCGCCGCTAGCGCCGGATGTGGTGGGGTATTTGGGCAAGATGGCATTGGAGGGACGCCTGACCGGCACCTGGTCAGCCGGGAGCGGGACCGATTGACGTTGACGGAAATTAACAGGAATATCGTGATTTTTGGGTGATAGTAACTATATGTAGAGTCCCGAAACTCTTGACTTTATATACCCATCAAAAAGGCATGGGAAAGAAGAATAAGGTTGTAAAGCTAACAGAGAAGAAGATCAGATATAT
>JALNZQ010000131.1 GCA_023229165.1 Methanothrix sp. | reverse complement strand
TTGTATTTTTTATGAATCAGACTTGAAGATAGCAAAAAATGAATATGGTTATAAAAATTTGTTTGATACAAGGGATTAATCATGATTTACAATTTTAATCAATATTCAAACAAGTCGCAGGCGAGACAAGATACAATAATTGATATGTATAGGAGTTTGTTTAAGAAAAATTCTATACCTAAATTTCAGGATTATATTACACTTTGTGCTAATCAGGTAGAAGGGGATGAATTAGAAAATGGGTCTGAGTTAAAGCAGCTTATTAATTCTAATTTTATTTCTTTAAATCAGTTTTATGGAGTAGATATAGATAAATCTACGATAGAGATGAATAAGGCAGTTGGTGGGGCTAATTGGGTATATTCTGATCTTTTATCTTTCCTGATAGATAATATGGATAAGTTGAATCCTGCATTAATTAACATAGATAGTGTTTTTTATGATAAGAGAAAGATAACAGAGTTGTTGAGTGATGTGTTATTACTCATATCAGAGAATTACAATAGTGATTGTATGGTAGTTTCTAATTTTGTTTTAAACAATCCTTATTTATGTAGTAATATTAATAGTGATAAAATGAAGGAAGTTATAGAGAAAGAAGTGAAAGAGTATCAGACAAATTTATTGAGTAATAGATTTTATAGAGATACAGTAAAAGTTGGATGGAAGCAGTATCATAAGCATTATGTTTATAGTTCTACAGGTAAGGCTTGTATGGCTACTTTTGTTTATTATAGATATATGATTAATGATCAAGTTTTGTAAGATAATTTATTGAGTAGTTGACTTTCTTTTTTTTTATAGTATAATTAATAAAAGAGATAATATATGAATATAATAAAAATAGGTTAATTATGAAAGAATGAATAATAAAATATAGAGTAAAATTTTTAAAAAAATTTATTATTTTATGGGGGTTTGTTTATTACTTATTTCAGCGATGGTAATAGGTTGTTAATATTATTGATTTTATTGAAATAGTTTAGTATATTATTATAACAATTTAGTTTAGGAGAAAACAATGTTAAATTCATTAGAAGAGTTCAAGCATTATCTTACAAAAAATGAGGAAATAGTTAGATTAGATCCGCTGTGTAATAAACCTATTATGTGGGGTTATCATATTATGAGAGAAATGCCCGAAGAAGTATTTAAAAAATTGCAAAACGTTAAAGATGTAGAAATTACACTTTTTAATACATACCCACCTCGATATGTAGTGATTACTAGAACTTTGACAAAAAAAGAAGCAATTGAAAAATATGGTAAAGAAACTAAATTTGCTACAGAACTAAAATAATTTCTAAAAGCGAAAGGATATTCGAAATGAGAGATCAAATCAAAGTCTTTGATATGTCTAATGGTAATGAAGTTGAATTGGTAAATCTTACACCAATGTTTTTGGAAGTTAATGGCATTAATGAAGATTCTACAGAAATTTCATTGAGATTGCCAATGTCTTTATATGGAAAAGATTCTATTGATTTTGAAATCCAAAGAATCAAAGAAAATACTTTTGATTTTGAAAGCCAAAGAATCAAAGAAAATACTTTTGCTTTTAAAATCCAAAGAATCGAAGAAAATACTTTTGCTTTTAAGAATATTTCAGCAGAATCAATGGCTCTATTGAATGCCTTGTTTCTTACAGCAGCACCAACAGAAAGTTGTGGAGGAGATTGTCACTGTGAAGAAAAGTTAAATGAAAATACATTTCATTTAACTCAAGAAGAACAAATTGAGGAAGCATTTAAAAGAAGGTAAAGTTAAAAAAATATTAAATTCTAAAGTGTAATAGGATGGTAATAATATGACATTATGGTTAGTAGCATATCAGCTTCCATACGATCTAATTGTAGGAATTCATAAAACTGAAGATGAAGCAGATAAAGATTATGATAGAATTCCAGATAAATATGCTCCATTGAAGTATTCATGTCCTTCGTATATGGTTTCTTCTCAGAGTGGTTTTAGAAATTATCATGCAAAAATATTGGATAAGATGTTATGGAAGTAAATGAGTTCTAATGACGGATATTACTGGGTTAGAGTTTATGATTTCAAAAAAGATCAGGTGAAAACTGATTTAAGTGATGATTTCATGGATTTGGAAAATGGGGAAAGGCTTTTGTCTAATTTTAGATCAGCTATAAAAAGTTCACATGGTTGGAGAGAAAATGTCTGTCATTATTGTTTAGGTTCTGGATATAATGGAGGTGAAAAAGATGGAAAATAAAAATTTTGTTTTAGTTATTTTGTCAGGATTATTGAGTGGCTATGCATATATTAATTTGATTTTTATTGTATTTTTTGCGCAATATAGACCATTTTTAGGTTGCTTTAGCAAACAAGAAAAAATAAAATAATTTAAATATGTGTGATTGAGTGAGTGGCTGTCTAACAAACAGCCTTTTTTTATTTGACATTTTTATTGATTTTTATTTTAAAATATAGTATAATTAGTTTATTAGTAAATATTTTTTATAAAAGGAGTATCGTTATGATTAAGGTTAGAGCTTATAAAATTAATGAAGCAGTAAAAAAATCTAATAATAATGAAAAAGAGGTTATTTCGTTTTGTGATCTTGCTATTATTGTTAATAATAATAGTGCTATTGTATTAGAAAAAGATGCTTGTCATTATATTTTAGATTTGCCTGAAACTTTTAAGATTGGTATAGCAAAAAAAGAAGAAGGTAGAATAGCTCTTTTCCCTGAATCATTTATTTATCCTACTGTTCAATGGATACTTGATAATGTTGAATATGAAGAAGTGTTGTTATCTGAATGGATCGGTTATTTTGGTATTAAGACACGTATTATTGAAAATTGTAATAAATTACGTCATAGTATAAAAGCTTTAGGTTTAGATCCAAGTGAATATTTACCTAAAATTGGTTGATTTTTATTTTAAAATATAGTATAATTAGTTATTATGAAAGCAAAAGAATTAATTAATATACCATTTCCTGATTGTTCAATAGATTGTGAAGCAATTGAGTTATTAGGTGCTGGAGAGTGTGAGTCAGTATGTCCTAAAAAGTTTGATCAAACTATTTGTCCTGATTGTTTAAAATGTTATAATGGTTGTGATCATTCTTTTCCTGAAAATTTTATTAATGGTGGTGCAATAACATGTAATGGTTTTGAAAGAGATGAAGATTCAATGAACGTTTTGAGGAAGATAAAAAGAAAAGAGAAAGAGATAGTGGAGATGTATGCAAAAAGGGGTTTTTTTGTATAAAGGAGTTACTATGGATATGTTTGAATTAGATGAAGTGAATGAATTAGTAGAAAAGCTTACTAAGTGGAGTGAAGCTTATTATGCAGGTAATCCTATTGTTAGTGATCCTGTTTATGATGCTGCTGAAATTCGTCTTCGAGAATTAGATTCTAAGAATAGTTATTTTAATAGAGTAGGATCAAATAAGGTAAAAGAAAGTACATTTGAAAAAGTACAACATAAAGAATTAATGTTAAGTCTTAATAAAGCTTATTCTTTAAAAGAGTTGACTAGTTGGGTAAAACCTAATTTTGGTTATGGTATAGCTATGCCTAAAATGGATGGTTTTGCTATTTCATTAACTTATAAATTTATTGATTATGAGTATGTATTAATAAGAGCAGTAACAAGGGGTGAAAGTGATAAAGGAGAAGATGTTACTGAAAACATAAAACAAATAAGTGATATACCTCATATAATTCATTGTACAAAGGTTGATGAAAATTTTATAGATGAATTTGAAGTTCGTGGTGAAGTATACATGAGACATTCGGTATTTGAAACATTGGATATTAAGGCTGAAAATTGTCGTAATATTGCACCTGGAAGTGTGCGTCAAAAGAATCCATTGGTAACTAAAAGTAGAAGATTAAATTATTTTGCATATAATCTTTTATTTACAAAACATGATACTATGTCAGATCGTTTAGAATGTTTAAAAAATCTTGGTTTCCAAGTTGTTAATTATATTAAAGTTGATTTAAATAATGAAGAAAGTGTTCAAAATGCATATAATTCTTATGTTGAATGGCGTACTATTATAGATTTTGATATAGATGGTGTTGTTTTTATGATAGATGATATCACTATTATTGAAGAACTTGGAAATACAAGTCATCATCCTCGTGGTGCTATTGCATGGAAATTTGAAGCAGAAGAAGGTGAAACAACATTTTTAGAATATCAATGGCAAGTTAGTAGAACAGGTTTGGTTAATCCTGTAGGTATTTATGAAGGTATTCGTTTGGACGGTGCAACTTTAACAAATGCAACTCTTCATAATTTGAGTATTGTTAAAAAAATGAATATTGGTGTTGGTGATAAAATTATTGTTTCAAGGCGTGGTGGTGTAATACCTCAAATTGAGAGGGTAGAAAGAAGAATAAGTGATAGAGGTGCAGATATACCTATTCATTGTCCGGTCTGTGGTTCAGAATTAGTAACTTGTATTTCTGATAAGGGTATAGAAACATTACGTTGTGTTAGTATAGATTGTTCTGCACAAGTTTTGACTCGTATTTTACATTTTGTTTCTGTTATGGAAATTATGGATGTTGGTGAGAGTATTATAGAAAAAATGATTAATGCTAATTTTATTAATGATAGTGCAGATTTATTTAATATTACCAAAGATAATCTTTTAACACTTGAAGGTATTAAAGATAAGAGTGCAGAACGTACATTAAAAAATATTGAATTAGCACGTAAAAAATCATTGGGTAAGTTTCTTGCTGCTTTAGGAATTAAGGGTCTTGGTTCTAGTGTATCTGAAACAGTAGCAAGTCATTTTGAAACTTTAGATAGGGTTTTGAATGCTCAGGCTAATGATTTTGAGGCTATCCCAGGTATAGCAAGCATTACGGCTGGTAATATTTATGATGGTTTAAAAGCTAACTGTAAGCTTATAGAGACTCTTCGAAAAAATATTGAAGTAATTGGTATAGAACCAAAAGTTATTGGTGGTGTTCTTAGTGGTAAAAGTTTTTTGATTACAGGTACTTTGTCTCAACCTCGAAGTTATTTTGAAAATTTAGTTGAAAAGAATGGTGGAGCATTAAAGAGTAGTGTTAGTAAGACATTAGATTATTTGCTTGTTGGTGATAATCCTGGTGGTAAATTGGATAAGGCTAAAAAGTCTGGTGTTAAAATAATTCTTGAAGAAGAATTTATGAGTATGATTAATAATTAGTTGTTGATTACATATTAATTTTATGATATAATTAATATGTAATTTGGTCATAATAAAAAGTTTAGATATTATTTTATTATTGATTTAATTAGGAATAAATTATGTTAGAAATGATTTTTAATAATATCGTATTGAGGTTTATTTTTGTTGTTTTTGCATTATATCAAACTATTAATCTATTATCTATTTTAATTAAAAATAGATATCATAAGAGAATAGCAGATATAGAAGAAATAAAAAAACATTATTCGGTGATTGGAAAAAAAGTTTCTTTTTTAATTATATTATTATTTATTATATCTATTTTTTATTATATTTTAGGTTTTGTTTTTATTTCTGAATCAATTTTTATGCCATTACCACAATTATTAAATATAAATGTTCTTGGCGTTGTTGTTTTAATTAAATTGTTAAATTCTATGATAGCTAATTTTTGCATTGAAAATATTGTTGATTATACTTTTCAGTTTTTTATTTTTGAAACTATAGAGAATTTAATTTGCTTTTTTTATTCTCTTTTTATAGCTTCTATGATTTTTTATCAAACAATTTCTTTGTTTTTATAGATAATTATTGTTTAAAAATAAAGATATTTTATTATGAAAAAGAAAAAAATAAAAAAGAAACAGCTTTCTATAATTGAAGATTCATCTTTAGGAAAGATAAATAATCATTTAACAGACATTAAAAAAAGTGTTAAACAACATTCTACGGGTAATGATCATGTTATTGGTCATGTATTAGAATGTGAGAATAATCTTGTAAAATGTACAGATTGTTTTTACTATAGTTATAATTTTTTTGAATGTGAGTGGTACAGAGAAAATAAATGTACATTTAAGTGCAAAGGATATAAAAGAAATTTAGAGGCTTTTGGTTTTATCGATATTAATAAATTTAAACACCATAATATTACAAGACAAGAGAAGAAAAATAGAAGGAAGATTGATAAGTATTTGAAGTTTGCTGAAAATATTGATAAAATATATGAAGATGAATTAGAGAAGATAAATGAGATAAAGAGGGAAAAATTAATAGCTCAAAAAATTAAAGAGTTAAAAGAATTAGAAGAACAAGAAAAAGAAGCTGAACCTGAAGTAAAACAAAAACGTAGAGACATTAAAAGTCTTATTTGAATTTTATGTTATTAAAGATTTTAGAAATTGTTGAATTTTTTCTTTATAGAGTTTATAATTATTTAAATAAAGATAGACTTGATAAATTCATCAAAATAAGTAGAAGAATAAAAATAATAGATATAAAAAAATTAAAATAAGCTTTTTAGAGTTAAATATATTCTATGACTGTGTGGATTTGACTTTTTCGGATCATTTGTTATATTATTTTAATAGATTTTTATATTAAGGTGATATAATGTGTGATATTGAAAAACAAGATAATTTATTAACTTCTTCTGATGTAAGCGATATATTAAAAGTATCAAGAGAGCGAGTTAGACAGTTAGTTAATGAAAAAGTTTTACCTCCTAAATATATTTTCAATAAAAATTCAAAAAGAAAACAACATGTTTTTGATAAAGAAACAGTAGAAGAATACTTGAAAAAAGGTAAGGTTGATTGGATTGAAACAGAAGAATTAGATCTTTTGAGTATACCTGAAATAAATAATTTTCTAGATTGTTCTAATCGTTGGATATATGATATGACGAGATCAGGGCAATTAACACCTTCAATGATTGTAGGTGGTACTAATAGAAAAGTATATTTATATGATATAATGAGTGTTCAAACAGCTTTTATAAATAAGAATAAGAGAGGTAGTGAGAAGGGGCATAAGAAGAATACTCTTAAGTTAATTAGTGATATTAAATCTTTGCATAAAGAAGGCTTAAATGATTCTGAGATAGCTAATAAGTTAGATAAAAAACAACCTTTTATCGCAAAATTAAGAAAAGAAATGGGATTAGTTAGTAATTGTAGTAGGGGTAGGCCAAGAGCAGCTACAAATAAGACGATAGTTAATCCAACAGATAAAGAAATACCATTTTAGACACAGTTGAATTTGAAGGGGGTTATAATGGTTCAGAGTACAATGGGTACACAAGTTTTAGAGGAATCTGATTTGATAGATATTATTAAACAACATTTCTATAGATATGGTCAGGGTTTTAAGCAAGTTAGAACAAGGGTTGATTTGATTCAGAGGGATCAGCCAAGAATTGCTATGGAGATTGATTTAGTTCCTTTGAATTCT
>JALNZQ010000130.1 GCA_023229165.1 Methanothrix sp. | reverse complement strand
TCCAGTTCGCCTGGCTTAGAAAATGCTGCCCCTGAAACTGATTTATCGAATGCATCGGTCGGCCTGGATCTAGAAGCCTCCGAACCAGTATCGCCTTCCGGGATCGTGAGAACCGGCAAGCTCACCTACAGATGGGTGGGCGAGAGTAGTTGCATGTTCTATTGTCTGGAAGTAAGGGACGATCAGGATGATGTCGTGCTCAAGCAATGTTATGAGGCCTCGGATGTCTCGTCGGATGCGGATGGATACTTCGTGACGCCGTCTGCAACATTGGACCCGGGAGACTATACCTGGAGCATTCTGTGCTCGAATTGCGGCGACGACATTCAGAGCGATTCTATGGAATTTACCGTCTGCACGTCTTCCACTTTCCCAGGAAAAGCGACACTTGTCTCGCCCAAAGATGCCATTGGCAGCATGAACCCGACCTTTGTATGGATGCCTGTGACCGGATGCACTCAGTACCGTCTCAAGGTGGCCCCCGCAAATCATCAAAATGAGCCCATTTTTGATAAAGATCTTGATGTCGAAGATGTGTTTTCCGACACCGATAAGGTCTGCTCCTATACGCCCCCCGAGCTGGTCCTCGATTCTGGAATCTACTACAGGTGGTGGATTAAGGCCATTAATTGCAAGGGAGAAGGGCCCTGGAGCTATTACAGGAGCTTCAGATACCTGGACCGGCCTCCAGGCAGATCGACACCCATTTCGCCTCAGGGTCTTATCTCCACTAACACACCAGTCTTTACCTGGACGGCAGCTTCTCTTGCCACAGAGTACCATCTGCAGGTGATCAACTACAACTACGACGAAGACGAAGACGAGTTCGTGGCGGAGGGTGATTTTAGGGCAGATGTGGTGACAAAAGGATTAAGATGCTCAGGTTCATTGGGAATCCTGCCGGATGACGATTCCGTTTACTACTGGCGCGTACAGGCCAATAACGATGCCTATCCATATGATCCTGAGGGAACAACCTGGAGCAACTGGAGGTATTTTGAAACGAATTGTCCCTCTAAGCCGGGTTCTGTCAAGAAAAAGCCGTGATGTGATAATTTCCCGCTATTGGGCAAGGGTGTGATGATGAGGCCGACTCCGGCCCCATCCATCCTATTTAATTATTCCGGCAAAGCTTAAGATTTTAGGATACCTAATTTTGCCTATTCCAGTTTCTCGATGCCGACCTTCTTTACCTTTGGCTTCCAGATCTTGTCAGGCATCCAGGCCGGTGCGCCCGCGGGCTTGTCCACCTGCACTCTCTCTCCTGTAAAAACATGCACCTTTTTGGTACCGCGTTCGCGCAGCTTGATGTCGGTGTAGCCCCGGTTGGCTGCCTTTAGGGCGGCCTGTCTTGGTGATTTTCCCGTAAAAACTCCAATCTCATTTCCCTCAGCATCTCGCAGGGCGAAATTTCTCATCTCAGCCATATATTTCCTCCTTCGTGGATATGAATATGCCTCTCTGATTCGGTATATTAATTTAATCCAAAAGTACCTCAAAAAATGGCGGAAAAGGGCTGGGACTTTGCCGCAAACGCTTTTGATAATCTAGAATTATTCCCAGCAAGAAGGTAATTTCATTAAAAAAAATTGGCAAATAGTGGGAGATATATTATCATTTGTCAATCATTTAAGCAGCTTTGTTTTCCCCCACCACCTGCATACGATCGGGCCCGCTCGTCGCCAAACTTCCCGTCACATAGGCAGCCGTGCCGCAGATGAGACCTATGAAGACGGGGTGGATGAGTGGATTGCCGTAGAAGTTCCAGACCACCACCGAGGCGAAGGAGGCAATCAGGCTGGCGACAAAACCAGTCTGGGTTCCTCGATCCCAATAGAGGCCGAAGATGAGAGGAACGAAGACGCAGCAAGCGATGACGCCCATGCTCACTGATACCAGGGGCACTATCTGCTGGGGGACGTCGACTGCCGAGACAGCGGCTATGAGCAGGATGCTCACACCCACCACACGAGTCAGGAGCAGCGTCTTCTTGTCGGAGATCTCGGGGCGCAGATAGTGCAGGATGTCGGAGGTGATGGCGGTGGTGGTGACCAGCACAATGGCGCTCATGGTGGACATGGCCGCGGAGATGGCGGCCAAGAGGATGATGCCGTCAAAGCCCTCGGGAAGGAGGGTTACTGCCAGGAAGGGCACCAGGCCGTCCGGGTTCTTGAGGAATGGTGCCAGTTGCTCGGCGCTGAGAGCACCGTAGGCCAGGATTCCTAAAGAGAATATGCACAGAGCATAGATGCCAATGGTGGTAGGGCCCCAGATGCCGGCGAAGCGCACTACTCTCCTGTCTTTGGCCGAGAAGATCATGATGAGCAGGTCCGGCAAGGCCAAGAGGCCCAGGCTGATGGAAAATGCCATGCCTAAGGTCTTCTGCCATGGCACGTTCAGCCCCTGCATGGAGAGCACGTTTGCCGGGATATGCTGCCAGATTTCCATTCCGCCGCCTGCGGAAAAGAGTCCCCCGTAGAGGAAGACCGCACCGGCCAGCATGAGAATGCCCTGGATAAAGCCGATCCAGATGATGGCCGGCAGGCCGCCGATTGCGTAGTAGACGGCTACAATGGCCACGGCAATCATCAGGCCCTGCAGATAACTGACACCGATCAGGCCCTGAAAGAGGGTGGCGCATCCTTTGAAGATGGGAACCAGGTAGACAGTGTAGAGAAGCAGCATGATTGCAGCCAGGACCACCTTGCCGGTAGGGGAGTTGTAGCGCTTTTCCAGCAGTTGAGGCACGGTCTTGGCATCGTACTGCTTGGCCATGGCCCAGATCTTCCCGGCCATGAGCCAGGCGAGGCATGCAAAGCCCACATGGAAGAATGTGCAGAAGACCACCCAGGGCATTCCGGCGACAAGACCGTACCCTCCCCCGCCCAGGAAAGATGCGGCGCTGAAGTAGGCTGCGGTAAAGGCGATGCCTATGACTGCCGGGTAGGCAATGTTTCTGTCGGAGATGACGAAACCGGAGAAAGTCCCCTGGCGTAGCTTGAAGGATAAAAGGACGATGAAGGCTACGTAGGCCACCAGCAGCAGTTCATTAATCATGATATCTCCTCATCAGGATAAAGATCGTAATCGAGATCATAATAATAATTGAGATCAGCAATGCGGAATAAGGCAAAGGCATCATCTTCTTCCCTCTGTTTGGTGCAGATGAGCCCCTGCACTCTGCATCGTCATGTGGTTATCCATATTTTAACCTCGTATCATGTACTAAGTTGTACTTCAATGTACGTCGAAGAGCAATGCGGTTTAAAAACATTTCCCCTGCAATTACTATTCATATAACACATGAACCACCACAAGAATTATAAGCCAAAATCCGTATCGCCTCGTGAAGCCTTTGATGTATATCAATATGCAGAGACGATCAACAATAATCACCAGCTCTTCAGCACAAGAACACTAAGGAGAAAATGACATTGAGACGTTTGATGTCCGGCAACGAGGCCCTGGCCAGAGGCGCCTTTGAGGCCGGTGTGACGGTGGGCGCGGGCTATCCAGGAACTCCTTCAACAGAGATACTGGAAAATCTGGTCAAATACAAGCCGGATGTGTACTGTGAGTGGTCGCCTAATGAGAAGGTGGCCTTTGAGGTTGCTGCCGGAGCCGCTCTCTCCGGGGCTCGCAGTATTGTGACTATGAAGCATGTGGGGCTGAATGTGGCGGCGGACCCGCTCATGACCTTGAGCTACATCAGCGTGGAGGGCGGATTTGTGGCCTGCGTGGCCGACGATCCGGGCATGCACTCCTCGCAAAACGAGCAGGACACACGTAATTACGCTCGATTTGCCAAAGTTCCCATCTTTGAGCCATCCGACAGCCAGGAGGCCAGGGATTTTCTCAAGCTGGCCATTTTGGTCTCAGAAGAGTTCAAGACACCAGTCATCCTGCGCACCACTACCAGAGTCAGCCACTCCAGGAGCCTGGTGGAGCTGGGCGAGCGCATTCTTTCCGAGAAGAAGATCGGTCTGGTGAAGGATCCGCCCCGCTTTGTGCCTATACCCGTGTGGGGCCGGCCCATGCGCCAGAGGGTGGAGGACCGGCTGATTCGTCTGCAGGCCCTCTCAGAAAGCTCGACCGCCAATCGCACAGAATGGCGGGAAAGAGATTTGGGAATCATCACCTCATCCATCGCCTACCAGTATGCTCGAGAGGTCTGGCCCCAGGCCAGCGTGCTCAAGCTGGGCATGGCCTATCCCTTCCCTGACGCCCTAATTAGAGAGTTTGCGGCAGGCGTCTCCAACCTGCTTATCGTAGAGGAGCTGGACGACTTCCTTGAGCAGCATGTTCGGGCTTTGGGCCTCGCCTGCCGGGGAAGAGATGTTGTTCCTGGCATCATGGAGCTGTCTGTGGACCGTCTGCTGGCGGCAAAGGCCCGTATGGAAGGAAGACCGGTGCCGGAAGAGCAGCCCGCTATGTTCTCGGACAGGTTGCCGCCCCGTCCGCCGGTGCTCTGTCCCGGCTGCCCTCATCGCGGCATCTTCTATGCCCTGGGCAAAGAAGATGTGGTGGTGACGGGAGACATCGGCTGCTACAGCCTGGGGGCCTTTTCGCCGTTGGACAGAATGGACAGCATCCTCTGCATGGGCGCCGGCATCTCCATGGCGCACGGCCTGGAGAAAGCTGGCGAGCCACGCAAGGTCGTAGGCATTGTGGGCGACTCCACCTTCTTTCACTCCGGAATCACCGGCCTCCTGGACATCGCTTACAACAAGGGCCATTCCACCATAATCGTACTGGACAATCGCACCACGGCCATGACCGGCCATCAGGACCATCCCGGCACGGGCAGAACTCTCATGGGCGAGGCGACCCTGGCGGTCAAGATCGAGGATATCGGCCGGGCTTGCGGAATTGAGCGCGTATGTGTGATCAATCCCTATGACCTGGACGCTTCCCGCAAGGTCATCTTCGATGAAATCGCGGCAAAAGAGCCGTCTTTGATCGTCTCGCGTGCGCCATGCCCTCTGCGGGAGAAGAAGAGGGTGGGGCCAATGAGAAAGATCCTGGCGGATGAATGCAAAGGCTGCGAGCTGTGCTTGGGTCTGGGCTGCCCGGCCATTGAAGGTGGGGAAGGCGGCCCCAGGATAAACGAGATGCTATGTGCAGGCTGCGGCCTATGTCAGCAGGTCTGCCCGGCCGGGGCCATCATCGGCGGGGGGAGAGCATGAGCGAGGTGGGGAATGTGGCGGAACAGATTGCGGAGACGAAGGAGACGAAGAGCATTGTAATTGTTGGCGTGGGCGGCCAGGGCATTCTGCTCGCCAGCGAGATTTTAGCCCAGACGGCTATGCTGGAGGGCTACGATGTTAAGACTAATGAGGTGCACGGCATGGCGCAGCGGGGCGGCTCGGTGATGGCTATGGTCCGCTACGGTGGGGAGGTGCACAGCCCGCTGGTGGCCAGGAATGAGGCTCACATTCTGGGCGCTTTGGAGAAGATAGAGGCACTTCGCTACGCAGACTATCTCCGCCAGGATGGACTGGCAGCAGTTAGCTCTCAAGTCATAATGCCTGTTACCGTCTCATCGGGAGCAGCCCGCTATCCGGAAGATGCAACCGAGCTGCTGCACCAGGCCTTTCCCAGGCTGGTTTACATCGACGCTGCCAAGATCGCCAGCGATCTTGGCGACATTCGAGCGGCCAACATAGTTCTCCTGGGAGCCATCTCTCAGGGTCTGGATTTGTCCCTGGAGTCCTGGGAGAAAGCAATTGCCCTGTGCGTGAAGGAGAAGTTCCTGGAGACCAACCGGCGGGCTTTTGCCGCAGGAAGGAATTATTCATGACCAATTTTCACAATAAACCAATGGAGACTGCTTCCTTAAAGGACATCCGAGAGATGCAGTCGCAGAGGCTGCGGGCCATAGTCAAACACGTTTACAAGTCCAATGCTTCCTACCGGCGGCTTTTTGAGCAGGCCGGTGTCAGACCGGAGGACATCCGGACTGCAGATGACATTGTCAAGCTGCCCATGACCAACAAGGACATCCTGCGAGAGAGCTATCCTCTGGGTTTGTCCTGCGTGCCGCGAGAAAAAATCGTGGAGATGCACATGTCCTCCGGCTCTACGGGAACGCCGGTGGTCATGCCCTACACCGAGAATGATCTCAAACAATGGGCGGAGTGCATGGCCCGATGCTATCGCATGGCTGGGGCCAAGCCCGGAGACGCCACCCAGATTACGCCACTCTTCGGCCTTTTCAACGGCGGATTTGGCATGTACCACGGAGCCCGCGCTGCGGGGCTCTTTGTCATACCGGCCGGGCCAGGAAACACAGCCCGGCAGATACGCCTGGCCAAAGATCTCAAGACGCGGGTCTTCACAGCCGTGGTCAGCTATGGCGTTCGGCTGATGGAGATTCTCGAAGAGCAAAATGAGACTCTGCCCGATCTGAAGATAGGAATCTTCGGAGCGGAGGCGTTCTCCGAGTCCATGAAAAAGAAGATCTCAGAGGGCCTGAACATCGATGTCTTTGATATCTACGGCATGACCGAGTCCGGCGGCGTCGGCACTTTAGGCATGGACTGCCCGGCTCATGACGGCCTGCACGTCTGGGAGGATCAGTACATCATCGAGATTATTGACCCCAAGACGAAAGAGCCTGTGGATGACGGAGAGGAGGGTGAGCTGGTCTTCACCTCGCTGACAAGGGAGGCTCTGCCCATGATTCGCTTTAGGACCGCTGACCTGACCCGCGTCATCTCCCGGGACGTCTGTGAGTGCGGCAGGACTCACCTCAAGATTGCACCCATCACCGGGCGGCGGGACGATATGCTCATTGTCAAGGGCGTGAATTTCTTCCCCAAGCAGATCGAGCAGACGCTGCTGGGAATACCCGGCATCGGCAACAACTACCAGATCATTGTGGAAGAGGTGGACGGCGTCAACAATGTGCGGGTCAATGTAGAGGCCGAACCTGGGGTTACGGGCTACATGGTGGAAAAGGCGCTCAAAGAGGCTTTGGGCTTCTCACCCAAGGGAGACGTCTATCCGCTGGGCGGGCTGCCCCGCCAGGAAGGAAAGGCCAAGAGGGTGTTTCACGAGAAGATAGGGAAGTAGAGGACGGATATTTGCATTTTATTTTAAAATGAATAGGATGGGGACTTCTCGCACCGTCCTCTCCATTCCCGCGAGTTAAATCATGAGTTATTTAAGGCCGAGCGAACCATGTGCTGATATATTCCACATTTTCTAAACCACTCACAAACATGTGTTGGAAATAAGCAGTGGCTCCCAATGTAATAAGCAAAAGAACCAAAAAAGCTAGAAGATCCTCTCGTCCTATCCCCCTGACCATCTGCCTGGTAGTGTGCCGAATTTTCTGTAAATTGGTCGGCCCTGTTATCCCACAAGCTAATCCGTATCCATGGATAAATACTTTTTAGTAGTCATCCATTCTTCATTGATATCTATAAGAATCGATACACCCA
>JALNZQ010000129.1 GCA_023229165.1 Methanothrix sp. | reverse complement strand
CTATGAGCAGGCCCAACAAAGCGGCCAGCAGAACGGCCAGACGGCTGGGCTAAACGGACAGGCAAGCAATACCCTAACCACTGCAAAGGTTGATCCTCCGCAAAAGGGCTATGTAATGCCCGAGCTTATTACCAGCCCCGCATCCATCAAGAGCGATCAGGTTATTCTGGATGTCAGATCTGCGCAGGATTACAGCTTCGGGCATATTCCCGGAGCGAGAAGCCTGTACTGGAAGGATCTGCAAAGCAGCGGCACTCTTGATCCGGCTCTGGCCAAAGAGGCGCTGGGCCATGCCGGAGTGAACGAGAGCGATCGGCTCCTTGTCTACGGCGATTCCGGCGAGGGAGCTTCTTTCGTCTTCTGGGCCCTCTCTTATCTGGGGCAGAAGGATGTCAGCCTGCTTGACGGAGGCGTGGATGCGGCCCGAGAAGGCGGAGTAGCCCTCACCACAAATGCACCGTCTCCCACGCCTTGCAACTACACCACTCGTATCGTGCCATGGCTCCTGGTGACGCCCGACAGCCTGGAGAGCATGCTTGAACCATCTGATGTCCGGGTCCTGGATGCGCGGGACTTTTCCGAATATGGCCAAAGCAGGCTGGGCAATGAATCGATCTGTTTAAGCCTGGATAAACTCTATGAAAATTCCAGAATTAAGGATGCCAGCACGCTGGAAGATCTTTTCGGCAGGCGCCTGGAGGATTCAGGAACTGCCATCGTCTACGGCACACCGCAGGCTTACTCGCTCTTTTACAGCCTCAGGCTCATGGGCTACAATGCTACCCTGCTGGAAGGCGACTGGTGGAAAGAGACGAAATGGGCTGTGAGCAACGTAAGATAATAAAATTGTCACAAAATATCCTTAAGCAGCGCCTTCACCGCCACCTCAATCGCCCGGCCGGAGCTTCCCCGGGGCGCCCAGCCCAGCTTTTTGATCTTCTCGATACAAAGCTGCATGACTTTGACGTCGCCCTTCCAGCCCCGGCCATCTACGCCTCCCGTGTAGCGATATCGAACATCAGTAAGGCCCATCTGCCCGGCCACGATATCTGCGATCTTCGTCACATCTATAGAGTCCTCGGAGCCGATGTTGAATACGTTGATCTGCTCGCCAGAGTGCTGCACGCAGTACTGCATAGCTTGCACGCAGTCTCTGACCTCCAGATAGGACTTCTTCTGCTTGCCTGATCCCAGTATCTCCAGCTCTCTGGGGTTTTCTCGCAGCTTTCTGATGAAGTCCACCAGCACGCCGTGCGTGCCTCGCTCTCCCACGATGTTGGCAAAGCGATAGATCCAGGACTGCATCTCGAAGGTGTGGCTGTAGGAGGAGATGAGCGCCTCGCAGGCCAGCTTAGAGGCACCGTAGAGGGAGATGGGCAGGAGAGGTCCGTAGTCCTCCGGTGTGGGCACCCTTGTCGCTTCGCCGTAAATGGTGGAAGTGGAGGTGAATGCGATCTTTTTAACACCGCACTTTCTCATGGCCTCTAAAAGGTTGTAGGTGGCCAGCACATTTTGCTCCAGGTGCACGCGGGTGTTTTCTGCGCCCAGCTTCACATCCGGATTGGCGGCCAGGTGAAAGACCATATCCGCTCCCGTCAGGGCCTTTTCCAGAGCACCGGGAAAAAGCAGGTCAGCTTCTATGAGATGGAACTTTGGATTATTGTGGTGCGGGGCGAGAAACTCTCTCTTTCCCGAGCTGAAGTTGTCGACGACAGTGACCTCGTTCTCCGGCAGTAGGGTCTCTACGAGATGGCTGCCGATGAAACCGGCGCCCCCTGTGACGAGGATCGATCTGTCTTTTAGCTTTGACTTATCACCTTGCATCAGTTTTCGGTTTTTAAAAGTCAGGGAAGATATAACTTGTCGTTGAGCCGGAAAAACACGAAAGCTGCTCTGGCATGTCTCCGATATTTAATTGAATTAGCTGACATAACATTTTTATGGTAAGCGATTATGCTTTAGGACAGGAATCGAAATGGCAAGAAATTTTCTGATGATGGCCCTTGTGCTGATGACGCTATCCGTTTTATGCAGCGCCGCCGGGGCGGTAGATGGAGAGAGGCTGAAGGTGGCTACTACTACAAGCCTGCAAGATACCGGCTTATTGGACCTGATCAAAGACAAGTTCGATGAGAAGTACAATGTATCATTGGACGTGGTCTCCGGCGGAACCGGTATCGCCATCCAGTACGGCGAGCGCGGCGACGTGGATGTCCTCATGGTTCATGACAAGGAGAGGGAGCTGAAATTCATCAAGGACGGGCAGGGCCTGGAGAGAAGATGCATCGCCTACAACTACTTCCTCCTGATCGGACCCAAGGACGATCCAGCGGGCATAAAAGGCATGAATGCATCTTCGGCTATGGCCAGCATCATGGCGAAAGGCAACATCCTTTGGCTTGACGCAGATCCTTCTAAGGTGATGTTCGTCTCTCGGGGCGACAACTCCGGCACACATGCCCGCGAGAAGCTGCTCTGGAAGAAGGCCGGCTACAACTACGATGCCGTCAAATCTTCCGGGCCCTGGTATATCGAAGCAGGACAGGGCATGGGTGCAACCTTAAACATGGCCAATGAAAAGCAGGCCTACACTATCTCAGATATGTCCACCTTTATGGCATACCAGGGAAATCTGACGCTTGTTCCTATCATTGAGGGCGGAAGCGACCTGCTCAATGTCTATGTGGCCATGGCTGTAAACCCCAAGAAGCATCCGAACGTCAATTGCGAGCTTGCTAATGAGTTCATAAACTATCTGGTATCCGATGAGGGTCAGGATCTGATTGCAGGCTACGGCACTGAGAAATTCGGCACCCCGCTCTTCTCGGCTGCCAGAGGAAATTGCGAGCTGATCGGCTGCTCTGCTGCTGAGTGCGCCGTGCCCACCAACGCTTCTTGCGCTACCGCATAAAATTATTTAGGTGAAGTTGGTTGGAAGAGATCTACAGCGGCCTCTTGCGGGCCCTTGACCTGATTGCAGCGAGAGACCCTCAGGTGGTCGAGATCACCTTGAGGGCCATTTTTATCTCGCTCTCTTCCGCTTTTTTAGCCGGCATCATCTGCATTCCCCTGGGTGGCATCATCGAGTTTCGCCAGTTTTGGGGCAAAAGAGCGCTGATAAATTTAATCCAGACCTTCTACAGCCTGCCTACGGTGACCGTGGGCCTGCTGGTTTTTTTGCTCATCTCCCATTCCGGGCCCCTGGGAGGCTTAAACCTGCTCTTCAGCCCGACAGGAATGATCTTCGGCCAGGCCATTCTCGTGAGCCCCATTATGATTGGGCTGACCATTACCGCTCTAGCGGGGGTTAGCACTCCGATCAGGGACACGGCTAAATCGCTGGGTGCGACTGAGATGCAGATAATAATAACTGTAATAAAAGAGGCCCGCGTGGCGGTCATGGCTGCCGTGCTCCTGGGATTTGGCAGGGCACTCTCCGAGGTGGGCGTGGCCATGATGATCGGAGGGAACATCCGGGGCTACACGCGCGTTCTCACCACGGCCATTGCTTTGGAGACCTCGATGGGCAACCTGGAGCTATCCATGGCTCTGGGAATAATTCTCATATTCATTTCGCTGGCGATCAACCTCTTGCTCAATAGATTTCAAGGAAGGAAAGAATGGCGCTCTTAGAGATAAGCTCCTTGGGAAAAAGCTACGGCAAAGCTGAGGTTCTCAAGGGAATCGACCTAACGGTGGAACGGGGCGAGATCCTGGGGCTGATCGGGCCTACCGGCTCGGGAAAGACGACGCTGCTGCGCCTCGTAAATTTGCTCGATGAGCCGTCAACAGGCAGCATCCTCTTCGAGGACAGAGAGGTTTCCGGAAGGCCGGAAAGGGAGAAGCTTTCTATGCGGCGCAAAATGGCCATGGTTTTTCAAAAGCCGGTCATGTTCAAGGCCAGCGTGGAGGAGAATGTCTCATTTGGCCTGAGGATGCGGGGAAGAGTTGATGCCAAGGAGATGAGAGGGCAGACGAAAGAAGCCCTGGCTGCAATGGGGCTGTCCGGCTATGAGAGCCGTGATGCCAATACTCTATCAGGAGGAGAGATGCAGAGAATTGCCCTGGCCAGAGCTTGGGTCTTACAGCCGGAGCTTCTCTTGCTCGACGAGCCGACCGCCAATCTGGACCCCGGGAGCGCCGCCTCGATCGATCGCCTCTTGCACAGCCTGGCCGATAGCCGGACGGCGGTGATTTTAGCCACGCATAACATGCAGCAGTGCCGCAAGCTGGCCGACAGGGTAGCCGTGCTGCAAGCCGGCAGGCTGGTGGCCGTGGGCAAGAGCGAGGAGATAACTTTGCCCTGGTGATGTGCAAAAGGATGCTTTTATCTTCTCGTAAGACCGTCTTGTCTTTGCGACTAAATGATGCAGGAAGATTCATTTCTCACGGAAAGGCAGCTTAAGGTGCTGCAGATGCGCCTGGCCGGTCGGTCCCAGCAGGAGGTAGCAGACAGCCTGGGCACAACCCGCTCCAACATCAGCATCCTGGAGAAGCGCGCCCATCAGAACATCGCTCGAGCTGAGCGGACGCTTCAGCAGTGGATGATGCTGCGTGCCCCCATATCCTTGCAAGCCAGGACGGGAACGGATGTCTTCGATTTGCCCAAGATGATCTTCGCCGCAGCGGACGAGCTGGGTATGCGTTTGCCCATCACCTCTCTCGATATTGTAGTGCAACTGCGACGCAAGGCCCCCCGGCTTTTCAAGAAAAGGGCACTGGAAAGAGACGCGCAGATCTATGTGACGGAAGAGGGTGAGGTGATGGTGGAAAGATTGAGGGATTGATGTGGAAGGAAACGAGCAAAAATAATTTTTCAGCCGGTTATCGGAAAACAGATCTTTGCCCAATCAACTCTAAACTTATCTTTCCTTGACGGATAACATCCACCTTGAACAATACGCTCCACAAATACGAGCCCATTTTTCTCCAGTCGCGATATTGATGAGTGCGGCCTGCAATCCAGCCATTCAGCTTAGAGAGCTCATAAGCGTCCTGTCCAGGGTGTTCGCTAATCAGCTAGGTCCGGCTTACTCGCCGGTCCGACCCTGGAGGATTACTGAGCCGCAAGAAGTTCATGCCCCCTGGAAGGAAGCCGGCCAAAGCCAAGCTTGTATATGTCCGCCTTTCGGGAATCTCCTGCCCGGAATTTTCCCCGTATCCAAGCCTTCCCGGCGTCGAGGGAGCCACGCCGCAGTAACGCGTAACACCCGCGCGGTTCCCAGGAAGAAGAAGCAGATCCAAAAACAGCAGCCGAATAAAAAGTTATGTGGGGAGGCCAGCGGCCGCTCCTGTGGGCCTGGCAAGGGTCTCCTCACAAAAGTCTGAAGTAGTAAAGGTAAATATGTAGCCCCTTATGATTATGGCCGGAGTCCACGCCACCCTGGTTTTGGTCAGGCTGAAGACCTAAGGCCAATGCTTAAATATTGATAAGCACTTATGTAGCACTAAGTGAGTAAGTCCCTCTTGAACGGATGATGCTGCTTATTAGCAGGTGGGACAATTAGAGAGGGGTTCACTAATCTTCTTTTATTTATTCGTCAAAGAACATCCGAGAGCATCTGCCGGCGCGGACCCTGCAAATCCCGCAGGAAGAATCTGGGCTTCAGCTTTCCCCTGACCCGAACTCTTGCATAGACGAGGATTTTATCATTCTGCCCGGACTTTTCCGCCAGCAATGCCTCAATAGTCTCCTTTTCCCTTTCGGACAGCTCGATCTCGCCCTCTTGGCCCGTCGACCAATCAAAGATCCGGACACGGTACTGGGTTTTAATATGCAAAAGAGCGCCCTTTTCTCGATCCTCTAACGAATGTATGCGACAGGCATACTCCACTGGACTGTCGAACTTTTGGCATGCCTCATCCGGCCGGCACAGTCCCAGGTCGGCTATTCCCAGATCGGGGTAGCCTTTGCTCTGCCGCTGCATTGCTCTGCATTTGGGACAGTGCATCTTCAAAAACCACTCCTCAAAGATCCGCTCTTCTGCGGCTGCCGCAGCAGACCAGAGCTCTTTTGCCCCCTCTCGGCTGTAGCCTGCCTGTCCCAGGAATGAGGCCAGGATAGCAGCAGTCCTGTGCTTGCCTTTCTCGCCGGACGCTTTTGCCATTATGCCCTTGATGCAGGGCGGGAAGGCCTCCTCTCCCGCGGGCTTCTGGGCAGTCCAGAGCATCTCCTCCCGTGGTTCAACGGCCTGAACGGATATTGGTATCTCCTTTCCCTCAGCGGGCAGAGGGCCGTATCTTTTTGAGGGCATCGTTATGCTCTCTTGTGGCCTCCCACGAAATAAGCCTGTGTGTCCTTGCCTCCCTGCGCCTGCTGGGGCACGGGCGCTGCGCCTTTGGAAGACTCATATTTCATTCTCTCTTTGAGGATGCATTTGCTGCCTCGCAGGCCTCCCAGCGGGTTTTTGGGAGTGCCCATGGAGTTCATGCAGCGGGCCATGACAGCCGCGCCCCGCGCCAGGCCGTCATCCACGAATACCACGTTCTTCTCAACCTGTTCGTACAGCCCCAGCTTCTCCAACTCTTCCAAAATGAGAGCGGGCTTGCCGCCGCTGATTCCCGCCCGTCCGGTAACTCCCAGGGCCGTATCTTTGGTGACGACTCCCTCCTCAACACCCACCTGCACCAACCGGCGGGCCACGCGGGCCATGGCAATGTCCAGGGTGCCGAAAAGGGTCTTCAAGTTCCCGGATTTGTAAAGATCGGCCCCAATTTTGGAGAGCTGGGGGAGATCGCTGCCGTTCACTCCCACATCGCAGCCGATGAGAACGACGTTATTCTGGGCCGCAGCCTGCGGGCACACCGGCACGAGACCGAATTTGGTTCGGCTTGCCGGAACCTTTTCTATTACTACCAGCTCGTCAATCTGGTCCGCGTACTGCTGCGCCTCTTTGCCGTAGTCCGGCTTGGTCTTGCCGTCAAAGATATCCAGTGTGGCTCCGGTCATCTTGTCCACCAGTCCCGTTCCCTGGACGACTGCATCGGGAATAGCCCCGGCAAGACCAAGAAGATTTCCGATGGTGTAGGAATAGGGAAGATCACCGCTCGTAACTCTACCGTCCAGTGTAGTGCCGAAGTCCATGGAAAGGCATGGATTTCTAAAGTCCACATCAGTCCAGCGGCTGCCTTCCTTTATGCCGGCGGTGGCCAGTTCGCCTTCCATCTCGTTAGCTACGACTTCCACGCCGGTAGAGCCCTGCGGCGGAAAGCAGGAAGCTACGGCGCCCATGAAGATAACCTTCTCAATCATGGTGTAGCGCTTGAACTTTTCCAGGATGTTATGGATGCTCATCGCCGGAGTCATGAGCCGGGGCGGAACGCCGGCGTCGAGGCAGCCTTTGGCCAGGGCCTGGATGAAGGCGCCCACCTGGTCGGGCGAGTCCAGCTCGGCAACCACGCCTGTGGAGCGCACCACAAAGTTCAGATCGGTCTTGATGTCCAGGCGGGCCTTATCG
>JALNZQ010000128.1 GCA_023229165.1 Methanothrix sp. | reverse complement strand
ACATTGCTTCTCAACTTAGCGATGCTGCACGGTCGATGGGCTGCTATGCGCCCGAAATTGCGGCAGAGAGCTGCCGTGCTCACCTAACTTTCTTTTGATTTCTGCTAACTTAGATTATTCTATCGAAAATTACAGGATTACTTTTCATCTTAGCCATGCTGCACGGTCGATGGGACTGCTATGTGCCCTTAAAGGCCAAGATGCAGATCGCTGCCGTGCTCACCTAAATTTCTTTTGATTTCTGCTAACTTAGATTATTCTATCGAAAATTTCTGCATTGCTTCTCAACTTAGCCATGCAGCACGGTCGACGTGCCTCCTATGCGCCCTAGATTGCGGCAGAGAGTTGCCGTGCTCACCTAAATTTCCTTTGATTTCTGCGAACTTAGTTTATTCTATCGAAAATTTCTACATTGCTTCTCAACTTAGCGATGCTGCACGGTCGACGTGCCTCCTATGCGCCCTAGATTGCGGCAGAGAGCTGCCGTGCTCACCTAAATTTCTTTTAATTTCTGCTAACTTAGATTATTCTATCGAAAATTACAGGATTACTTTTCATCTTAGCCATGCTGCACGGTCGATGGGACTGCTATGTGCCCTAGATTGCGGCAGAGAGCTGCCGTGCTCAGCTAACTTCTATTTTATTCAATCCTGAATCTGCAAAATTCGATTATTCGTCCAAAACGTTTTAGAATGCAGCAAATTCACGCCCTGCTAGCCCCCCTTGCCGCATGCCTGCATACTCTGCCGCCCCTAAACGGCAGCCAGGCACCCACGCACGGGCGCGCGCCCCTGGCGGCGGCAGGCGAGGGCCTGTCGTGAACTTGTGATTTTATTCCTTCAAGGCAGCAATGAATTCTTTTCTATCCAGCTTCGCCTGCTTCATAATAGAGATCAATGTGCCCTTCGCAAGCTCTGGGTGATTCGGCACGGTAACGACAAGATTTCTTTCTTCATTCCAGAGGTGAATATGGCTTCCAGTCTGGCGATAGATCTTAAATCCAAAATGATCAAGAGCCTTGATGGCCGCTTTAGCCGAGATTGCCGGAAGCCTGGGCAAATGCTTCTACCTCGATGTCCAGGAAAGAGAGCTTTCGTCCTTTAGGTGCCAACTCTAAAAGAACCTGGTAGTGCTCTTCAAGTCCCTTTTTTAAATTAGAGACAGCTTCAATTTCCGTTAATCCTTGATCTGCCACGTTTGTTATCAAGTCAATTGCAACGAAATATTTCCCTTCCGTGTGGATTTGAATTAGGGTTTTCATTTGCATACTACTTGAACATATTTCTTGATAAAGCTAATCCCAATTTGAGCTTTAGAATCCTCCAGCTCCCTTTTGCCGCATGCCTGCATCCCCCTCCGCCCCTGCCCAAGTGCGCCGCCGGACTCCCACGCACAGGCACGCGCCCCTGGCGGCGGCAGGCGATCCGGTCCTGCCCTGCGCCTCTTCTAACTCTCCGGCAGATGCGCTGAATCACTACGCTCACGCCTCCGAGATGCTTCATGATGAGGTGGCCCTCCTGGCACGATAGCTCACCAGGCAACCAAGTCTGCTCTGATGACGTCGCAGCATCCGCTTTTCTTCTCGTAACCTCATGTTTAAATTCTCCCGCTACGATTATTAACCGCAGAGCCGCAGAGTTCGCAGATCCGCGCAATCTACTTATTTATCAACACTAAAAAAAAACATGCTGTTTCTGAGCAATAGTCGTCTCCGTCCGTTCGTCCTCCGCGTTCTCTGCGTCTCTGCGGTTATTTTAGTAATTTTTTGGTTATAATCATCTGCTAATAATAATGGCAAGCTGCCATCGTCTCTAAAAATCCAGCCCCCCATTGCCGCATGTCCGCGCTCCCACTGCCCCCGCCCTCCGTGCGCAGCCGGCCCCCACGCACGGGCGCGCACCCACGCGAGGGGAAATTTCGACCAGAAAGGGCTTGCTGGCCTGTAGTTTTATTCCCTTAAGGCCGCGATAAATTCTTTCCTTTCCAGCCTGGCCAGCTTGCTGATCGAGATTAATGTACCCTTCGCCAACTCTGGTTGATTGGGAACTGTTACAACAAGATTTCTCTTTTCATTGTAGAGGTGAATGTGGCTGCCAGTCTGGCGATAGACCTTGAAGCCAAAATGCTCCAAAGCCTTAATGGCCTCCTTAGCCGAGACTACTGGTAGCCTGGGCAAATCGCTTAACTTCTATATCAAGAAACAAGAGCTTTCGCCCTTTGGGCACCAGTTCTACAAGAACTTGATAATGCTCTTCAAGGCCCTTCTTAAGATTAGAGACTGCCTCTTCTTCCGTCAATCCTTGATCCGCTACATTTGTGATCAAATCGATTGCCGCGAAATATTTAGCAAGAAGATCGCGAAAAGGGTTTCATGTAATCATGCTTGATCGATCGGGCTACTGTGCCCCCGAATTGTGGCAGAGAGCTGTGGCGCTCACTTGGCATTCTATTTAAACGCAATACCTCGCAGCTTGCAGCGCGAGTTTGCCGCCGCGTTTTTCTCAGGGCTCACTACAGTCCCAATGCGGTACTTTATAAAGAGTGATTTGGATATTACGTGCGTATGAAGTCCACAATAGATATCGTGAACGTAGTGGCATCTACCAAGCTGGCGGAAGCGTTCGACCTTCCCAAGATCGAAATTGAGTTGGAGGGCGCGGTGTACAACAAGAAAAAATTTCCAGGCCTCGTCTACAGAGTCAAGTCTCCTAAAGCTGCTTTTCTCATATTCACTTCTGGCAAGATCGTATGCACCGGATCAAGGAACATCGAGGATGTTCGAACGGTCATCATTACCCTCGCCAAGACGCTCAAGTCAATCGGCTTCGAGATGATCGATATGGAGCCCGAGATTCGTGTTCAAAATATTGTGGCATCCGCAGACCTGAAGACGGACTTGAACTTAAATGCCGTCGCCCTGGGCCTGGGCCTGGAGAACATAGAGTATGAGCCTGAGCAGTTTCCGGGACTGGTTTATAGGATCAAGCAGCCCAAGGTAGTGGTGCTCATCTTCAGCTCCGGCAAACTGGTAATCACGGGCGGCAAAACGCCGGAGGAGTGCGAAGAAGGCGAGCAGATAGTCAGGCGGCAGCTTGAAAACATGGGGCTACTTTAAGAGCTTCTAATAATATATTAGGCTCAGCAGATTGCTGCGCATGTATGCCGTCGCCGTTTCACTTTATTCGGTTCAAACTTCTAAACAATATCAACTAAATTGAATAGAAAGGGAGTATGAGCCTTCGGGGCGAAAGGGATTCACCCAGGGGGGAAGGCTCCAAAAGATTACTTGTATTTTTAACTATTTAAGTTTAATTAAATGTGCATTGGCGCATTCTGGGCTAAAAATAATCGTCATAGTAATATCCATATTCCTGATAGTAATAATCTGACTCTAAGTCCTGGTAATTTCAGATAGCTCCGTCTCTGCCAGCCTGGCTACCGCATAGGCCGGAAACACGTCCGATATCCTGGCCCCGTACCTCTGCGATAGCCGCAGGCAATCCAGCCCCAGGAATGTTGCAGCCTCCGCGATCAGCTCCTCGCCGATACCCGCTGCCGCCACCTTTCTCAGGCCGTGTTTTTCGACCTGCCTCTCCATGGCCGCGACGAGAATACTCATCTGCCTCTCGCAGGCCTGCGAGGCTATGGCCAGGGCACCGGCCTCGCCGATCTCCTCCAGGTCGGCACACACGGAGCGTGCCAGCCGGCGCAGCGCTGCATCGTGGTCTTTTCCCGCTCCGTCGGGCGTTTCGCAGACATAGCTCTCCTCGGAGATCCGGCCTAAGCCCAGGCGGGCATCGGCCATGATGGCGAAAAACTCAGGCGCAAGCGGCACCTTATGTCCTTTAATCCGGGCTGCTGGCAGCAGGGCATCCAGCCGCGTTCTTAACAGGCCCATGTAGACTAAATCGCCCCCGGCCAGGCGCAAAAAGTCCGTCTTCGCTGCAAGCGCCCCTCCTCGGATGGGGATGAGGTCCGTGGTAGTGCTGCCCATGTCAACAAAGAGGCAGTCTCCTACCTCGCGTGCCAGAAAGGCAGCGGAGGCAGCCCAGTTGGCTGCGGCCATCTCCAGGGGATCGGTCCAGGAAAATCCCCTCGTGCCCCAGAAATAGACCGGGCAGGAGAAAGCCCGCTTCACCGCCGCAGTAAGGCTTGAAATGCCCTCTCGCTTAGTGGAGAAGCAGTCGGCCAGCTCGCCCGTGATGACGACTGCCACTGCCTGCGGCTGGCGCGCCGCAAAGCGGCCCAGCACCTCGTCCAGGGGCGCATGCTTCCAGAGAGGCAGGTAGACGCTTTCCGCTACTAGCCCATCCGAGCTTGCTGCTTTGGTGTTGGCTCCACCGATATCCAGGCCCAAGATCATTGGCTGGCTTGAGACCTTTCGAACCATAAAAGCTTTAGGTCGGAAGGTATCTTTAAGCCACCAACTTTCGGAGATCATGATCATGGCTGCCAAGGAGAAGTTTGCTGAGCCCACTTATCTGGAATGTGGGTTCGGAGAGCTGGAGTATAAGGTCATAAAATCGGAGATATGCTGCCGCTGCGGCACCTGCGAGGCCTTCTGCCCCAGAATTGAGCATGTGGAGAACAAGCCCGCTCTGGTAAATTACGATCCCCTCTGCGGCCTGTGCTTCACCTACTGTCCCAGGACTTTCCTGGACATGGGAGCAATGGAGTCCAAGCTCTTCGGCCGAACGCGAAATGCGGACGAGGCCCTGGGCATTTTCAGGAAAGCTGTTTCGGCCAAGGCAAGAGAGGCTTCTGCCCTGGCTCAGGACGGCGGCGTAGCTACCGCCTTGCTGGTGCAGGCCCTGCAGTCGGGAATGATCGACTGCGCCATTGTCACTGACAAGGACGGAGAGTGGAGGACTGTCACTCGCCTGGCCACAACAGCCGACGAGATTCGCTCTGCAGCCGGGACCAAGTATACCATCAACAACAGCGTTCTGGCGGTCAAGGATGCCCTGGAGAAGGGATGCCAGAAGATCGGCTTTGTGGGTACCCCCTGTCAGATCCAGGGACTGAGGAAGGTCAAGCTGCTGGATGAGCCTTACCAGTTCGGTCAGGACAGGATTGCTCTATTGGTAGGTCTCTTCTGCATGGAGAACTTCGATTACGATCTTCTCATGAAGGGCCTCGTTAATGGCAAGTTTGGGCTGGACGCAAAGGACGTGGCTCGTTTCGAGATCAAGAAGGGCATGTTCCGGGTAATCGACAAGACCGGAAAAGCCCATGAGGTCAAGATCGAGGAGACAGACGAGTACACCTTCCCTGGATGTGGACCCTGCTTCGACTTTTCAAGCGAGCTGGCGGACGTTTCCGTGGGCAGCGTGGGCTCAGGCGACGGCTGGTCTACGGTTCTCACCCGCACCAAAGCCGGCGAAACGCTTTATTCTGCCACTTTAGCTGCGGGCGGCGTGCAGGAGAAGGCAGTATCGGAGAAGGGGCTGGCTCTTGCCAAGCGGCTTGCCGCCGGCAAGGTCAAGCGCTTTGAGAGCAAATCCGTTGAGATGAATGTGAGCGGCATAATCCGTTAGTGAAGGAAAAGGAACACTGATAACATATGCTCTCCGTCGGGCTGGCTGGAAAGCCCAATTCCGGCAAATCCACTTTTTTCAAGGCAGCGACCCTGGTAGATGTGGATATTGCCAATTATCCGTTTACTACTATCGACGCCAACCACGGCGTTTCCTACGTGCGCGTGCCCTGCCCCTGCAAGGAGCTGGGCATCAAGGAAGGCTGCGGCCGGTGCAAAGATGGCCAGCGCTTCATCGCCATTGAGTTGATTGACGTGGCCGGCCTGGTGCCAGATGCCCATTTGGGCAAAGGCCTGGGCAATGAGTTTTTGGATGCTCTGCGCGTAGCAGAAGCTGTCATTCACGTGCTGGACGCCTCGGGCGGAACCGACTCCGAGGGCAATCCGGTAGGGCTTGGCAACCACGATCCTGTTTCCGATGTCAAGTTCCTGGAGTACGAGATCAGCATGTGGCTGAACGGCATTCTCAAGCGCAACTGGGACAAGCTGATGAGAAACTACAAGGGCGTGGGTGGCAAGCCCGAGCAGGTCCTCATAGAACAGATGGCTGGCGCTGGAGTCTCGGACAGCCAGGTTCGTCGGGCTGTGACGGAGATGAAGAAAGATCTGGGCGTCTGGAAGGATGATGATGTGCTCCGTTTTGCCACGCTCTTGCGGGCCTACAGCAAGCCCATGATCCTGGCCGCCAACAAGATGGATGTAGCTTCTGCCGAGAATGTCAAGAAGCTCCTGGAATTGAAGGACGAGCTGGTTATACCTGTGAGCGGGTCGGCTGAGATTGCGCTACGCATGGCTGAGAAGGCGGGGCTGATCAAGTACAAGCCTGGTGACGCCGACTTTGAGGTCGTGGGGCAGCTTAGCAAAGCCCAGACTGCGGGCCTGGAGAAGATCCGGGCGCTCATGAAGCAGTACGGCGGAACGGGAGTGCAACAGTGCATCAACCGGGCTGTCTTTGAGCTCTTGGATTACATCGTGCTCTATCCGGTGGAGGATGAGGGCAAGTTCACGGACAGAAAGGGCGTGATCCTGCCTGACGCCTTCCTCATGAAGCGGGGCAGCACGGCGCGCGACCTGGCCTTCCGGGTGCACTCGGACATAGGGGAGAGCTTCCTCTTCGCCATCGATGCCAAGACGAAGATGAGGCTGGGCGAGAAGCACGAGCTGAAGGACGGGGACGTCATAAAGATAGTGTCGACAAAGTGAAGGCTTAAATTGAATGAGCTGATTTTATCATTTTTTTAATGATTCTCTATCGCTGCTTTTCATGACCATCATGCAGCGATAGTAGTATCATGGCTTGCTTTCCAAAGGCCGCCCAACACCTTAAATAGAAGCTGGGCAATCCAACCAGCCGATGCGGGCGCTTAGAATGATGCTGATTTTGTTTTCGATTTTCCTCTTATTCAGCCCGGCTTTCGCAGATATGCCTGCCTCATTCTACCAGGCCATGGAGAATGTGAAGACAGAAGATACCCTTTGTGTCAAGAACTACGATGCCGGGGCGAGCGTCACCGAGTCCTACAGGGATTTCGAGCACCTGGAAAAGGAGACGGAGGTTGTCAGCCGCTCCTACAATACATCCCATAACGAAAATGACTACACGCAGGGCAATGCTTCCTTAGAGGTCAATTTAAATTCCAATGTCATCGGAAAGGCCCACGTCGCCTGGCAGTCCAAAGACATGGTGCCGGACTACATGGGCCGCCATGCCGTCTACAGCCGTTCCACTGAGGATCTGACTGGCGTATTCAATATCGAAAAGTTCATACAGCTCTGGTCCAACAGCACACTAGGCTCCGTCAGTTTGAACTGGCTGCCTTGCAGCTAGATTTGTCTTCGCTCTCGAAAGGATCAAATCCTTGTACATCTTTAGCCGTCCAGAAGGAATGCTCATGAAGGTTCTAGTCAGTGATTCATTAGCCGAAGAAGGCGTAAAGAGGCTTTCGTCGGGAGCAGACGTTGATGTCATCACCAACCTCTCCCCCGAGGAGCTTATTGAGAAAATAAAGGATTATGATGCTCTGGTCATCCGCAGC
>JALNZQ010000127.1 GCA_023229165.1 Methanothrix sp. | reverse complement strand
ATGACAAACCGCAATTGTGGAATCATTCCATGACTTAACTTGGCGGCAACGGAAGACCGAGAGGTAAAAAGAGGATTATGGTTGGATTAAACTGGCTGCATCTCTCTGATTGGCATCAGAAGGGAACCGAATTTGATCGTGAAATCGTGCTTGAAGCCCTTCTGAAAGATATCAAGAGACGAGCTGAAATCAGTCCGAGCCTGGCAGAGATAGACTTTATCGTTTTCAGCGGAGACCTGGCATCTAGCGGGAAACCGGATGAATTTCAAACTGCCAAAGAAAAATTGCTCGATCCGATTTTAGATGCATCCGGTTTGAAACCCGATCGTCTTTTTATCGTACCTGGAAATCATGACCTTGACAGAGATGAATTAAAACTTTTTTCTCCTGAACTTCAGAAACCGATCGAGTCGGAAGCCCAGACACAAGAATGGCTAACCAATGAACGGAAAAGAAGGAAGCTCCAGGACCTCTTTTGGGCATTCACAGAATTCGTGACCGGCTACACCGGCCAGAACTCTCCGGATTATGCGGATAGTTGCGTCTGGCCAATCAACGGGAAGAATATCTCCATTAGAGGATTGAACTCTGCGCTGGGATGTGGACGAAAGGAAATTGAGAAAGGATCTTTAATTGTTGGAGAGCCGCAAATTCGGGAATCTGCAAAGGACTTAGCCGAAGCAGACATCAAGATCGCAGTTCTTCATCATCCTCTTGATTGGCTAGCGGAATATGATTTTATTCGGATCGAACGGCCCTTGAGAAGTAGTTGTGATTTCATTCTCTGCGGCCATACGCACAGGCCCAGAGTAGAGTCCTCGCTCAGCACACAAGGCAATGCAGTTATCATTCCTGCGGGTGCTTCTTATCGCAAGAGAATAGAAAATAGCCCACACTACACGAGTTCGTATAACTTTGTGCATCTTGATTTTGACAAAGGAACCGTTTCTGTATTTCTTCGACGTTGGAATGACGAGCGGGATGAATGGGTAGAGGATATAAGTTCATCCCCCGGTGGTCAATTTAATTTTGAAATGGATAAAATCAAATCCAAAAATAAGCTTGATCCACCTGCTTCACCCGCCGCGCCATCCGTTCATGTGATACCTCGCCAAATCCCACCGCCCCCTCGTGACTTCAAAGGCCGCGAAGAAGAGATTGCAGACATCCTCTCCAACTTCGAAAAAGGAGCTACCATCACGGGTCTACGCGGCATGGGCGGCGTGGGCAAGACGGCCCTGGCCCTGGTTCTGACTGATAAAATCAAGAGCCAATTTTCGGATGGCCAGATCTTCGTAGATATGCGGGGAACAAGCAATAATCCGGAATTGCCTCCCCTGACGCCCGCGGAGGCCATGGCTCAGGTCATCCGGGCCTACAATCCTGTTGATCGCCTGCCGGAAAACTCAAACGAACTGCGTGGTTTGTATCTCTCAATTCTGGCCGGCAAGTGTGCTCTCTTGCTGCTGGACAATGCCGCCAACGGCGAGCAAGTAGATCCTCTGCTGCCGCCCGAGGGCTGCGCCGTTCTCATCACATCGAGAATAAAATTTGCCTTGCCGGGTTTGGCGGAAAAAGATCTGGACATTTTGCCTTCAGATAAAGCGTGCGAGCTTCTTCTGGAAATTGCCCCACGAATAGGCAATTGGGCCGATGAGCTGGCAAAAGTGTGTGGCTGCCTTCCTCTCGCCCTTCGCAATGCAGCCAGCGCTCTAGCTGAAAAACGAGATTTAAGCGTTCCCGAATATCAAAGACGTCTGAAGGATAAAATGGAACGCCTTAAACTGGTAGAAGGGTCCTTCAGCCTCAGCTATGATCTGCTCACACCCGGAAGAAAAAAGCAATGGCGGCGTTTATCGGTCTTTCCGGAGGATTTCGATCGCAATGCGGCGACTGCCGTTTTGAAGATGGCTCCCGGTCCATCGGCAGAGGCTCTGAGCGATTTGGTGCAATGGAGCCTGGTGGACTTTGCGGCAACGCCTGATTCGGAGGACGGCCGATACAGGCTTCATGATTTGGCTCGTCTCTTCGCAGAATCGTGTCTGGAAGGAGATGAAATTGCTGATGCCCAGCAAAAACATGCCAAGTATTACTCGAAGGTGCTTTCTCAAGCTGAAAATCTCTATAAAAATGGTGGGACAAATCTCTTAGCAGGACTCAAGCTTTTCGATCGGGAATGGACCAATATCAAAGTTGGACAGGCCTGGGTAAAGAACATAATTCCAATCTCCAGCAAATTGAATAAGAGTGATGTGAAATCCATCCTGCAATTGGCCAGCTCTTACGCGGACGATGGAGGCAACGTTTTGGATTTGCGCCTGCATCCACTTGATAAAATTAGCTTGCTTGAAACGGGCTTAAAAGCGGCAAAGATGATGCCGAATCGAAGCGCTGAAAGCGCCCACTTGGGCAACCTGGGCAGGGCCTACGCCGACCTAGGCGAGACTCGCAAGGCCATCGGATACCTGGAGCGTGCCCAGAAGATCATCAGCAAGATTGGTGACAGAAGGGGCGAAGAAGTATGCCTGGGCAACCTTGGTAGTAGATACGCAGATTTGGGAGAGACTCGCAAGGCAATCGAGTACCTTGAGCGGGCTCAGGCTATTGCCCGCGAGATCGGGGACAGAAGGGACGAAGGAATTCACCAGTGCAACCTCGGTAATAGATACGCAGATTTGGGCGAGATGCGCAAGGCCATCGAATACTACGAGCAGGCACTGGCAATCTCACGCGAGATCGGTGACAGAAGGTATGATGGGGCCAACCTAGGCAATCTTGGTCTGGCTTACGCCGCACTGGGCGAGACATACAAGGCCATCGATTACTACGAGCAGGCCCTGGCCATCGCTCGCGAGATCGGCGACAAAAGGAACGAAGGCGAATTCCTCTGCAATTTAGGCAAAGCCTACCTGGATCTGAATGAAACCAGCAAAGCCCTCGAATACTGCACGCAATCCTTAGACATCGTTCGCAAGATCGAATATCGGGAAATTGAGGGCAAAGCTCTCTGCACTTTAGGCAAAGCTTACTCCGATCTCGGCCAGATCGACAAGTCGATCGATCATTGCGATCAAGCGCTGGAGATCTTCAAAAAGATGGAATATCGCCGGGGTGAGGGCGAGGCCCTCTTCGCCAAGAGCCAGGCTCTGCACAAGCTCGGCCAGCAAATGGAAGCAAATTCTCTCGCAAACGAAGCCCTCCAGATCTTCGTGCAGATCGAAAACCCCCTCCAGGCCGAAAAAGTCCGCCAGAAGCTGGCCGAATGGACCCGCGCAGAGGAGAATTAGCATGCAAGTCATATTTCTCGGCACCAACGGCTGGTACGACAGCCCCACCGGCAATACCATCTGCACCCTCATCAACTCAGACAAGTACCACATCATCCTCGACGCCGGAAACGGCCTTTACAAAGCGGACCGCTACATCAAGGATGACCTGCCCGTCTTTCTCTTCCTCAGCCACTTTCACCTGGACCACATCGAGGGGCTGCACGTCCTCAGCAAGTTTCGCTTCCCAAGCCTCACCATCTTCGGCCAGAAGGGCACGAAAGCGGCCCTGCATACCATTGTCAACGAGCCCTTCACCGTCCCCCTGGACAGACTGCCCTACCCCGTAGAGGTGCGCGAGCTATCCCCCGGGCCCTACAAGCTGCCCTTTGCCCTGGACTGCCGCTTCCTGGTGCACGCCTCGCCCTGCCTGGGCTACCGCATCGATCTGGACGGCAAGACCATCACCTACTGCCCGGACACTGGCGTCTGCGACAACGCCGTGCTCCTGGCGGCGGACGCCGATCTGCTCATTGCCGAGTGCGCCCACCTGCCCGGCGAAGACAACCCCGCCTGGCCCCATCTCAATCCGGCGGCTGCAGCCGACATTGCCCGGCGGGCCAAAGCCGCGCGGCTCGCGCTCACCCACTTCGACGCGGGCAGGTACACCAGCCTGCAGATGCGCCGTGATGCCGTGGCGACGGTCCGGGATTTTCCCGGGATCGTGGTAGGAGAGGATGGGCTTGTAGTTCAGCTTTAGCCCGGATCTGGGCGGGGACGGGAACTTCGAATCATTTTTTATGGCCAATTTTTGGTTGAAAAAGATCGTATAGTTCTGTGTTTGATCATTCTACTATCACAATTATAATTATTTGTCTGCAAATAACTTTATATGTTAATTTTAATTTTATGCAAACTTATAAATATTACTGAAAGATGTTATTTCGGAGAGTAGGGTTTGGATTTTTGCTTGGGGTCACCATTCCATCCTATATTCTGTCTTCGGATTTTATTCATGAATCGTTATCTGCGTAGCATTCTAAGATAACTTAACCAGGTGTTATGGCACCACCAGTATTTCGCTTCCAATAATTAAATGCGTCCAATGAATAGGGAGATAGACATTGATAGGCCTGGACAGCGCTTCGATCCTTGTATGCTTCTGTTTCGACATCTTTGAAGATCCTATCATTCCCAGAGTCCACTCCCTGCTGGGCAGCATCGAATCTGGTTGCCGCGAAGTAGAGCTTAGGAATTCGTGCCCATGCGATCGCAGCGTAACACATTGGACATGGTTCATCGCTACTGTAGATCTCACAATGAGACGTTTCTCCTTTCTGCGGAAGTTTAGATTCACTCTTATGGATTTCATCTAGTCTATAGACACCCAAATCCTTGCACGCTGACCGAATCACTGACACTTCTGCGTGAGCAGTTGGATCAAGCCACTCAACTACATGATTGTGATTCCTCCAATATCGAATCACTTCTAAGGTCTCATCATCGATCTGTAGAATAACGGCTCCAAATGGTCCGCCTCCATTCTGGACAGAGGTAAGCGCCTCCTGACATGCAAGGTCCACCCACTTATTTGTCTTCAGTTCATTTCCATCATAGATTCCAGCAACTTTGATATTGCTCGTCTGTACTGGCAGGTAGGAACAGGCAGACCTATTTGAAAGGTTACACTGCGGAACATATCCGCTGAATGGACGAATATATCCAAACTCTGGGATAGAGCCAAGAGGTTCAGGTGCGCCACAATATTTCGTGCCATCCTCAATTGCATGAAAATGAGTGGAATTGCTGGAATAGCACAAAGAATCAAATTCCTCTGACATTTCAGCGGTTGCATTGCAAGCTGCTATTGCTATGATGATAATCCCAAAGATAAGGTGTCTCATTCAATCAATATTCTACATCAATTTTACTTATAAATCTTTCGTCAGTTGCATGGCCTCATCGAAACAGGAATCATTAGGTCATTGCATAATTAAAGCCGAAAAGTGGAACCGGACGACAGAGATAGACATCAGGAGGGCCTTTACTGCCTTCCAGCTAATGATTATCCTGAAAGAGAACCACCACCGCTTTCTAATCATCGAGCATGACCCCATGCTCTACGAAGATGCCACTGAGATGGTCGAAATACGTCGCTCAGCGTCTCCGACAGACCTCAAGAGCGGCCTCTAACTCGTGAGTTGCCCTGTTCTTGATCTTGGTTCTTACTTTGATGAGGCTCTCTCTTGCCCTTGTAAAGGATCTCAATTCCGTGTCATGCCCTACCGTACATCGGAGAACAGGATCAACGGGGTGGCAGTAACTTTCAATGACATCTCCACCCTGATCCTTCTTGCCATGGAAGACATAACAAATGAAAAAATTCTGAGTCATGCCATCGAAAAGAACATTTCCCCTGGATCCTGCTAACGGACAAAAACGCGGTTTGATCACGTTGCTTTTTCGGCTCACAAGGCTTATGGACTTGAAAATACGATAGTCCATCCATGAGATTAATATGCTTACTATTCATATCCCTGCTGCTGGCCTCAAGCGCCGGCTGCCTGGCGAAGGACCCGGCGGGAGCCGCAACTGCAAATCCGGCAGTCCCAAGAGATAATCTGCCGGATGGCTTCAAGCTGCTGGCAGCGCTGCCCGAGATGGACGGCAGTGTGAATATGACCGATTACATCAAGAATTTCTACGGATCTGAGGATATTGGCCCGGCCAATGCCTCTGTGGGCATATACCAGTGGGGCAACCCCGGCGAGTCCTACGATGCCAAGATCACCCTGATCCAGCTTTCCGATGAGGAGCACGCCAAGGCCGCCGTTTCCAACTTCAAATCCCAGGATACATACAAGGATCTCTTGGCCAGGAATGTGCCCATATTCGGAAACGCCACAGTAAACGGCCATGAAACACTGGAGATAAAGGACATTCGAGGAGATAACAGCTTCAGATACCTCTACCTCTGGAATACGGGAAGCGTTGTGGCTCTTGTTGAGGGCAACAACGATAGAAACCAGAGCCTTGAGCTGGCCAACGCCCCTGGGCTCTAAGCTCTAAAATTTTTTCGATGCATAGCTTACTACTATGAAGCCGCAATTTGAGACGCAAGTAATTGAGACAATACAAAACACAAAGTCATCCAGGTCAATTCGGTTTTACCGGCCACATGGATTTGATTTCCTTCCCGGCCAGTTTGTAATTTTAAAGCTTAATGGCATACAGGGCGAAATCGAAAAGCCTCTCAGCCTCTCCAGCAGCCCTACTGAAGACATTCTGCAGGTCACCAAAAGGCTGACCGGCCATGAGTTCTCCAATGCTCTTCTTTCCCTAAAAAAGGGAGATACTGTCAGGTTATCCGGACCTTACGGCAACTTCACCTTCTGCGGGGAGCACGAGAAGATCGCCATGCTTTCTGGGGGAATAGGCATAACGCCTCTGCGGAGCATGATAAAATACTGCACAGACAAGGGCCTCGCGACTGACATTTTCCTGTTTTACTCCAACCGTCAGGAGGATGATATTCCCTTTAGAGATGAGTTCGAAGCCCTCAAGGTGAAAAATCGGAATCTTACGATCATTAATACCCTGACTCGACCCGGCCCTTCCTGGAAAGGCCGGACGGGCAGAATCGATGCCAATATGATTCGGGAGCTTCTTTCCAATTATGCAGATTGGACGTTCTATTCCAGTGGCCCGCAAAAGATGGTGGATGCCATGCTTCTCGTACTTTTGGAGATGAAAATTCCAGAGAAACAGATCCGCACGGAGTATTTCCCTGGATACGACTGATCAGATTTCCTTTTTTACTCCTCGCTGGATGGCACATCGACTACCATCCAGTGCTTTCCGCGGGTGGGAGCCATCCTCAATGCCTCCTCAATCTCCGCATTTGCCAGTCCGTCCAGCCAATCGTTAAGTTTCTTGCCAGGATTATGTCCGGTCCAGTATGATTGAAGCCTGATGTGCAGGTCGCACATGTGATTGAGGCTTATGCCACGCTGGCAAATAGAGCCGCGGCACGGTCCATGGCCCTTGAGGTCGCACTCTGGGGAATTCATTTCAATCTCCTTGGATGTTATAGCGAGCTTATCTAGCTTTGCAGGTTGAAGGACTCAGCCAAAACATCCAGGTTAACCCTGCCGCTTACAAAGGTGCGCCTCGACAAAATTTCGTTCATGACAACCTTGGCCGGGGCAAAGACGTTGTGATCCACCTTGAAGAAGTCAAAGCCTGCCGCCTTGAAGGTCTTGTAGAAGGGTGCTCCCCAATCTCGAGAGGCCTGGGACGGCATGCCTTTCAGATATT
>JALNZQ010000126.1 GCA_023229165.1 Methanothrix sp. | reverse complement strand
GAAGCTGTCACAACCAAAGCAGTACTTGGCTTTGGCGTTCACCAACTTTTCGCAGTTCTTGATTCGACATTCTACGCAGGATTTCGATTTGAGGTTGTCGTCGCCTCGGCAACCTGGGCAGGGATTCTTATCTCTCGTGAATGCGCGGCAGAGACGGCAATTCATTCCGCAAGGAGCGATTAGCTTCATGGAAATTGCAGTTGTCTTAGTCGATCTTTTTGATATTGTCATATTCTTCAATATTCACTGGCGGTTTTTCGTCAAAATTTCTGCTCCGGATGCATTGGCAATAGCTGAATCCTCATGAGCTTCTGAGGTTTAAACCAGCCGAAAGGCAGGCATCAACCCAGCATCGGTAAGCCTCCTGGTAGATGACATTGTCAGGCTCTTAATCAGGCAAAGCCAGGTTTCCCTGCACAAGCCGAAAATGAGGATTCCAGGCCACTTCCCATGGATGCCCGTCCGGGTCTGCAAAATATCCAGAATAGCCACCCCAATCAGCTTTTCGGGCAGACTTGATAACAGTACCGCCGGATTTAACGGCTTGAGATAAAACCAAGTCCACCTCTTCTGGGGTTTCTACATTTTGAGCAAGAGTAATGCCGCCGAAACCTCCCGTGTCCTTTACATTCGCATCCTTGGCCAGCAAATTTCTAGGATATAAGGCCAATGCCGTGCCTGTGCTCAATTTAAATATCGCAAAGTCACCTGCACTCGCGCTCGATAAGGGCCATCCGAGGCCATCTCGATAGAACTTAACCGCTTTATCCAGATCTCGAACTCCCAATGTGACGATGTTTAGCCGTGGTTGCATATCTTAACTCCTTTAATCTAACGGGAAGTTGAGCGAGAGCCCGATTTTCGGGCGATCCGCTCCAATGAAGTGAGTACAATCCCATTTGTCTCATTCAGTTGTAGTGGGCGATAACCCTGGACACCTTATCATTCGGATCGAAGAACATGACTTCAATAGCCATCTTGCCCATAACGGACTTGTAGTAGATGGCAATGGAGTCAACGCTCTGTGTGCACTCGACAAGTACAAAGTGCAGATCCGGCACCTTCTCAAGGGCTGCTTGCCAGTACTGACGCGCTGAGGCTTTGCCTCGAAGCGTGCCGCTGTCAATTCCCATCGCAATCTTGATCATCGGAGTGGTTACCTCGACATCGTCGGCGTAGTGACTCATGATGCGATCCAGGTCGTGGGAATTCCACGACTCAATCCATTCCAAGGCGAACTGCTTTGAATCTGGCAGCATGTCCATTCCCTCTTTTGCTCCAACGCTCCGCTTCAATGTTGCTGATTCTGGCAAGATTGGATTTTCGCTTTCCGTCTTTTCGATGGCAGTGATATGATTCATTGCCATCTGTATTATTTTAATTTTTCCACTCTTTTTTCAAATAGAAGAAAAATCGAATCCAGAAATCCTTATATATGAATAGATTGATATTACTAGTAATAAATCACATTGGTAGGCTGTGTTGATGCTTGACAAGAAACTCCCAATGATCTCAAGCAAGAGATTGCCCCATCCTCTGCCTGGAGGTGAGAGCGAATCCTGCTGCGAAAATAGCGCTTGCTGCGAAGCGGAAAATACTCTTGCCCGGTTTTATGGAGATAGAAGAATCGCAAAAGAGCGATGTCTCCAGGTATGCTCTCAGGCAAAAAAGATAGACGAAGAGGATTTGACTGCCGAGATGAAGGTCTTTAAGGCTGTAGCCGATGCGACCCGTCTCAAGATTCTCAAACTTTTGAGCGGAGGAGAGCTTTGCATTGGTGAGATAATGCTGGCTTTAAAAAGACCGCAGTCCTCTGTATCCCATAATCTCTCCATACTCGAAGACGCAGGCCTCGTAAAAGAGAGAAAGGAAGGAAAATGGTGCCGCTACAGGATCTCGGATGGAATAGTTGCTGATATGCTCAACTTAGCCGGACAGCTTAAGCGAAAATGATTTTATTGATTTGCCAATGGGGTGGATGATATGGTTGGAGGACAGGCAGACGTTAAGCTCGTGAGCAATGCCATGGCCAACGCCACGAGAAGGAAGATCATGGCCATGCTGGTTGAGAAAGAGAGAACTAGAATTGAGGTTGAACAGGTGGCAGGAGCCAGCATGCTCGACTATCACCTGCAGATGCTGCAGCAGGCCGGACTTGCCGATATCAAGGAGGATCGAATCGTTCTGACCGAATTCGGCAAGAATTTCATGGAGAGCAAGGCCGAAAAGCCAGTGCAGGCCAGGAAGGACCTTTCCGGTACATCGCTCCTGCAGATCACACAGGTCCGACAGCTTCTCCCCTGCATTGCCGATGCCACCAAGTTTCGCATCATCGCCAGGCTGCAGCCGCAACTCGGCGGCGCCCTGAAGCTCTTGGAGCCCTTATTTCCGCGGGCCAGATACTCGGAGAGGATCGGTGCCCTCATCATCCAGAAGGGCAATGTCCTTATCACCCTCTACTCTACCGGCAACGTGACCATGACCATGATCAGCAGCGAGGCTGAGGCCAGAGATGTATTAGAGGGCCTGAAGGAGACCATCAATAAAGCCATCGCTAGCGGCGTTACGCCCGTGGCAAGGGAGAAGGTCAAAGTGGATCACGCTGAGATCTACAAATATCTGCCCAAGACCGACTGCAAGATCTGTGGTGAGCAGAGCTGCTATGCCTTTGCCATCAGGATGGTTGCGGGGGAAGCAGCTTTAGAGAAGTGCACGCCGCTGCAAGAGCCTAGGTTCGCCACAAGCCTGGAGACTCTGCAAGCCCTGCGAGAGTACCTGTGAGCGATATGGATGATAGTGGCAGCGATAGTAATGTTAGTAGCGGCATCAGGTGCGTGAAATGTATGAGGACACGCTGATGGGTACCCTTACCATCATCCTCACGGACGGGCCCTACATCTCTCAGTATGCAGAGATGGCCTGCAAGATTGCCAGAGCGGCGAGCGCAAAAGCGCACAGGGTAAATATCTTTCTCTACCTGGATGCGGTCCATATCCCCAAAGCCGGTCAGAATCCCGTCTTTTTTGCCAATGCCGGAGAGTTCTTTGCCGAGCTGGCCCGGCTGGGGGTAAAGGTGGAGGCCTGTCCCAGGTGCGCTACGGCGCGCGGCTATGCGCCCGAGGGCGGAAAAAGCGAGGACTACGTAGATGGGATCAAGATCACCAGCCTCTACCGCCTGGCAGAGATGCTGGAGGAGAGCGATAGGGTGATTGCACTTACGAGATAATCTGACCCCTGCGCTGCAGTTCCACGATCATAGGAACATGGCCTTCATCTCTGGCATTAGTGAAACGAAGATTTTGGCGATCTATATCTACCACAATCAATATATTGTATCGGTGTGTCAATTGTATCATTTGGATTTGAGGATTTATGCAGGGAGGGTTAGATATGGTTGTAGCACATCACAGGTTGCCCCTAATAATCATCATTGCCCTGGTTGTGATCTTCTTGACGCTGTCTTGGATTACAGCACAGGGGATTGAGGATTGTTATGGATCAGATTGTCACACTTCAAGGTCAGAATGGCAGCAGCGCGTATGGTATGCGGATATATACAATTTTCTCTATGGTGATTGCCAATGTTATTACGCGCAACATGGCGTTTATTACCCACCTTATGCAGGAGAGATCTCAGATACATCTGCAAATAACGCGCCCACTTCTAGCTCAAGTACAGTTAGCGAAAATGCCTCTAGTTTGCAGGATGAAGCAAATGTCTTCTACCTAACCGGTTCGTATGAGCAAGCTGCAAAATCATATGCCAACGCAGTCAATATCGATCCTACTCTATCGAAGGGTTGGCTCAATCTGGGAAATTCCCTGTACTTCTTGGGCAGATACCAGGCATCACTGGATGCATACGAGGCTTTGCTCAATCGTGAGCCGAATAATGCAAATGCATTGGCCGGTAAGAACAATGCCCTCTCAGCATTAAATAATTCCAAAGCCATTGCGCCTTAACAACATACAATAACGGCATGCATAATTCAGTCTTTTCCAGAGGAAGCTTTAGCTATAATTATATACTTTCGATCCAAATGACTGTCTATGATTAAGAGACTAAATTTGATCCTATTTCTTGCCTTATTCGTTTTGTCTGGCATAGCTTGGTCACAGGATAATGGAGAAGGATGGTACCTTCAAGGAGACCCGGTTATTACCAAGGACAAAGAAATAGACCTCCCTCCCTGCTATACCGGCAGGACAGTTACCGTGGCCAATGGCGAAGGGCATGGTAGTCAGAAATATTCGGCAGAGTGTTTCAAGGAAGGCTCCGGCACATACAGCAGCGACGTGACATGGACGCAGCCTCCGGCTTATATGAATCCTGGAAGCAACATCAGCTTTTCTATGACATTCAACTCCCCTGATGAAAACCCGACCAGCGGATTGATCAAAGCTGGTGGCAGGACGATAGTGGAAGGAGATTCCAGAAATCCACATGGAAAAAGCAAGGCTAATTACACGGTGCCGGAAGGTTTGCCAGGCGATGAGCTGGAACTGTATGCCAACTTTGTTATGATAAGCGGACTGCACGGCTATGTTACTTACAAATATAGATATGATACAGTCGATCCGAGATCATCGGAGACATTTGATCCTAAGTCCTTAAAACCGAGGACAGGGTTCTACATAAGCGAAGTATTGGGAGTTATTTATGTTGTTCGAGACGGAAAACAGATTCCTGCTAAAAACGGCTTTCAACTCCGAGTCGGAGATGTTATTGAAACATCCGATGAATCCTGGGCGGTATTGTCTCATGAAGGGGATAAATTCAAAATAGAAACCAAATTTGGAACAAAGCTGCACATTGATGAAGTCGATGCAGAAGCCATAAAATTGAGAATAGAGAAGCTTAAGGTGATTGATGAGGCGCTAGCATCTCTTGTCGCCTTCACGGCAACCGGCGGCCTGAATTACATTGAGGAAGGGGAAAAGCGGTTCGCACCTCTGGTTCTCGGAATAGAAATGTTATATGGAACTGCTGGGGTCATGCATACTCTCTTCGTTTGCGAACAAACAAACGATGCCTCAATTCTTAAAGTTTTGAATGGAACGGTCAAATTCTCATCTAATGTCACCGGCGAAGAGATATTGGTGAGTGATGGTCAGATGGTGACGGCCACCGCCGCCGGCCTTTCTCCACTCGAGTCCTTCGATGTTGAGGCTGAGAAGGCAAAATGGAAAACATACCTTCCTACTACTTTGGACACCGAACCAAAAGAAAGCGAAGTGATCTATGATAGCTGGAACCTAGACTCCGTGGATAACAATCCCACCTGCAGTCCGTTTTTCACCACTACCGAACCACAGATGATAACCTACATCGACACCTATCACTGGAATTACGGCACAGGTGCACCTGGAGGGACTGTTAGCCTGCGAAATGGTGATGGCACCCTTTATGGACCCTGGGAGGCTGAGAGCGCAATTGACCAGGGCGAAGTGCCCAGAGGCTACTGGATTGCCCATCCCAACGAAGTCATACCGGCAGGTACCTATACAGTCGAAGACTCGGATCCGGCTACATGGTCTCAAAACTCAGAATCACCCTGCGGGTTTTCCAAGATTGAAGGCTATGCTACTGCAACATATCCTTCCGAGGAGACTGGTGCCACTATGACCGGCATAAGAGAACCTGTATCAAGCGCTACTTCAACTGAAGAAATATCCCACCCACCTATCCAAACCGAGACCGTAGATACAGGCATTAAAGGGGAGCAAGGACCAGGATCGAGGGACGAGGAGGAAGCAAGTGATGAGGTGGATGCGAGTGATGAAGAGACCATCCCCCATAGCATTGTTGAAACCATATCCTCTGCAATAAAAAAGAGTTCAGCCGTAGCCAAGAAAGAACCGGTTTCTGTTGAGGAGAGCACCTATTCGATTGTATCTGCTAATCCTTCAGAGATCCGCAGCCAGGTAGCAACCGGCGACTTTGAATGGAATCCGCAGAACTTCGCCGGGTTCTACTATGATCTAAATCAAGATGTTGGCACCGAATTGTTAACTGCAACAGTGAGCGATGGCAAGCTAAGCGGAAGCTATCCGTATGGGCTCACCTATCAAACCACCGCCCAAAAGAGTGACTTCGCCTTCGAGGATTGGGGATCTTACAATGTCATAGGGTTCATGGGCGAGAAATATTTTGCAGGATACATTGACATCGCCGGCCGCAATGACGATAGGCTCTTCGAGGAATCCGGCGACGAGAATGTTCTTTCCGACAATAAGCTTCTCAATATCCTGGTGGATGACGATACTGAGATGACCATCACCACCGGCAAGCCACTCACGCTGGAAGATGGCTACATGCTGTCTATCGATTCAGTTGATATAGACGGCAACGTTGTCACACTCACGCTCTCCAAGGACGGTGCCAAGCTAATGACAAAGAAGATTTCTCCGTCCAGGGATGGCGCAACCATGGCCGATAGAACCTTCATTTACCGGAAAAAAGTCGGCAATTCGAGGGATGTGGTCATCGTCGCTGTTCACCTCAAGAACGCCTTCCGCGGTGCAGATCAAGACCTGGCAACCGTAGATGGAATGTGGCAGCTCTCTGATGAGGCTTTGGATGTGTCTGATGGCACCAAGTACGATAAGATGACTATCCAGACCATAACTGCCGACAGCATCACCATGAACAATGAGGACAACGACGTTACCCTCAGCAAGAACAAGCATGTCTCCCTGATGCCCGGCATAGGAATCAAGACGGCGGATGCCGATAGCCTCAGATATTATGTCTACAAGGAGATCACACAACCGGACAAATATGAAATAAGGGGTACCGTGGCAACGGATAGATATGCCTGGACTGCGGACAATTTTGCCGGTTTCTACTATGATATCGATGACGACATCGAGACAGAATCGCTGAGAACGACAATCACCGATGGCAAGCTTGCACAGCCCGATGGTGTTACATACACCACCGGAACTATGACAACCAACTTCGAATTTGAGGAGTGGGGATCCTATAAAGTTATTGGATTTTTGGGAGAGAGATGCTTTGCAGAATATGTAAGAGGAGTTGATAGCCTCGGCTATAATGACCTTGAATCCGAATCCGAGAAGGGCTACCTTTTCGACAAGTCCACAGACAAAAGTGCTCTGGACAAAGAGCAGCTATTGAAAATCCTCGCAGATGATGATACAGAGAAGACATTCACAACCGACACACCGTTGAAGCTGGAAGAGGGCTATGAGCTTGCCATAAAGTCCATTTCACTTGACGGCAATAACGTCTACCTGGAGCTGTCCAAGAATGGCGATCTTGTGCACTCTGCAATCATACATCCTTCTCAGGACAATGCTACCATGGCAGATAAGACCTACATCTACAAAGAAGATAGGGGAGATCTGAAAAATATGGTCGTCATCGCAGTTCACTTTAAAAATGCTTTTAGGGGCGCTGATCAGAACCTGGCCACCGTAGACGGAGTCTGGCAGATTTCCAATTCTCCGATCTCAGTCAAGGGCGGCGCATCCTTTGGGAAGTTAGTGATCTCCGATATTGCTTACGGTCAAATTTCGATGAAAAACAAAGACAATCCCATCACGTTGAGCAAGAATAAATACGTATCTTTGGCTGGCGATATGTATCTTAAGACGGCGGATTCCGATTCTCTGAGGTACTATATTGTTAAAGAAACATGAGGATTGTCAGAGAAACATGAGGATTGTCAGA
>JALNZQ010000125.1 GCA_023229165.1 Methanothrix sp. | reverse complement strand
GGAGCGTGCCAGTTAGCGGCTGGCAGTCCTTGCCAATTCGTATCTTTCCTCTGCCGCTCGTATCTGTATAGGGCGGAAGGCCGGGATATATCTGCATGACCAGCAAGCGGCCCGATCCCTCAGGCACGAGCAGCTCTTCGAAGACCGGGGTGATTTTGGGGTCAGATGAGTCATATACCGCTTTTTTCAAGCGGTTGATATCGACCTCAAGAGGGACGCCGGGAATGGCCCCCGCACGGCTCATTGCTCTGTCGTTTACTCCAAAAACGACTGTTCCACCTCCACCGTTGGCCATGCAAACAGCAGCTTCAACAACCAGCTCCAGGGCGTCCTTCTGGCTGCGGCCCTTCCACTCCTTGAAGTCAAGATCCTGGTCCTCCAGTTCGTCGGCTGGTTTGCACTCCAGTTCATCAAGAAGCAGGCGGATATCAGCAAGGCTGCGCATGATATCTTATCTATCGTTTCAGCTTTAAAACCTGTCTAAGGTCTCTCGCGTGGCATGTTGATGACTTCAATTTGCTGGCCTAAATAATAGGCTATTTTACCGGTAAAATAGGCTGAAGTCTCATCCTCTGTGTCTATTTTCCGGTAATTCCTATGAAGTTCCTCGCTGTATCGAGTGGGTGATAGAATAAATGACTCTTCCGTGCGCTTCTCTTGCCTGCGGTGGTGGTAGTTGTTCACAGGACACTTGATTAAAATGATTAAGCAATCATAAACTCACATTTCGCATTAACGGTTTGAACACTTCATAATTTCTCTAGACTTTTATGGATAATATTTTTTAATAGCCCAACCATATGCTTCCTTGAAGGGAAGTAGCATGGATCTTTGATGATGGTGAAGAAAGATTTGAAGGAGGGATGTGGGTGATCATCCCATCCTGTTTTCTTGATGTTTTTCATGTGAAAAGAGTGAAATTCGGTTATTCCCCACTCACTTCTCGACCTTCTCCAGCTCGGATTGCAGATCCTGGGTCAGATCGACCTTGTAGAAATTGCCAGTTGTGGGCAGCTGCATGGCAAATCCGGGTGTGATGTCCACATTGACCTGAGCATCATCAACCTGAAGATCGAGGATATGCCCGCCCGCCTTCCTGTCCGCAGTTATGAAGTGGAGATGGTATCCTGCGACATTGAGACCCTTGGCAAATTCAGGCGCCCAGACGCCCACCACAGTTCCAGTGGTATTGTAAAGCTCGAAGACCGATTGATTCTTGGAGGCATCGGCCAGGCGCGGATAGGGCTTTTCCTGCTTGGGAATGCTTCTGGTCTTGATGTAGGGGAAAGTGCCGTCGACCCTTATGGCATAGAACATATTTATGGAGGGCAGCTTTTCATCGAGTTGGCGGGAAAGCTCTGTGAAGTTGCTGGCGTTTTGAATGGCAATGGTCTGGTCGGCCTGGAAGTAGGTCACAGTGGAAAAGGGCGTTGTCGTATTACCCTGTACCGGATAAGCCACGCCGTCCGCCTTGACCTGATAGTAATCCCCGTCCAGGGCAATCATCTCGCCGTCGAGCGAATCGAAGGTGCCTATGCCGAAATCGCCATGAGTCTTGAGATCATCGAAGCTGTAAAAGCCATCAAAGACGCCCTGGAGCAGGGCATCAATCGTTGACACCTGGAAGAGGACGTCGTCATCAGCACACACACCGCCTGGGAGCAGAGCCAAAGCCATTATGCAAAGCAGTGCTCCAAGAATTGTATATTTCCCGTTCATTTATTTCCTTCCATAATAATTTTGGCAATGAGTACTCTTTCCATCTATTACTACTATTTGGATTGCTAAATCGCTCCCCTGTAGTACGCCAGCCTCCTGGCATGAGGCCGGAACAACTCCATTAGCTTCTTCTCCTCCTCTGCCGCCAGGGGCTGAAACTCCCTGCCCACCCGGGCCAGCGCCTGCACCTCCCTGGGACTGGAGCAGCCCACGATGATCGTGCTGATCTCCTGAGAGAGGGCGAAGCGCAGGAGAAGCTCAGCCGTCACCCCATCCTGCGGGGAGATGTAGTGCGAGCCGCCCAGCACCTTCATGCCGATAACAGCAAGGCCCCTTTCCAGGGCAGCGGCCATGACCCGGTCCAGAAATCCGCCCAGGACGGCTTCGGCTGGGTTGACAGGCATGAGCACGGCGTCCACCGGCCAGTTTTTCACGGCATGCTCCAGGATTTTTGGGGCATGGTGGCCCGTGACGCCCAAAAAGCGCACCAGTCCGACGTCTTTCGCCTCAACAAATGCCCGCAGGGCTCCGCCCGGCCCCTCGATCTCCTCGATATCCTGAAAAGTTCGCAGATCGTGAATCTGCCACAGGTCCAGGCGATCCAGGTCCATCATCTCCAGGGACTCGGCCAGATCGGCCCTGGCGCCCAGGTAGTCGCGGGCGGCGGACTTGCTGGTCTGAAATATGCCGGAGCGCAGCTCCTGATGGCCGCGCCAAAAATTGCCATAGTAGCTCTGGCTGCCTGCGTAGGCCTGGGCCGAGTCGAAGTAGGTTATGCCCTGGGCGGCGGCCTGTTCGATCACGGCCCTTGCTTCCGGCTCGCGTCCGTGGGTGCGCAGCACGCCCTCCCCGCCCAGGCCCACCTGAGTGACGTGCGGGCCCGACCTTCCAAAGAGCCTCGTGGTAATAGCCATGATAATTATTCCATCCAGTATATGAGTACGGCAGAGTATAAAAAATGTGGAGCTTCGCGATCTTATGTTTGCACAACCATGACTCATGCTTGCAGGATGGCCAGATTCCAGGCCACCCCTATTTTAAAAGAGGATCTCCTATCGGATATTAAATTATTTGAACGCCGTCATGATCGCAAGAAGCCAGACATTTAATGCACAATAACAAACATATACGAACTGATTCTATAGCATGAACAACATGGAGATGCTAGATATTGCGCATGATATGAGCATGAAAGCCCAGGCCTCCACCGAGTTAGCTCATAAGCTGAAGGCTGATGGATGAAAAATGATTGAGGACATAAAAGCACTGATTGAAGAGCGCAAATACATCATAACACTCCACGCCAAAAAACGGATGGACGAGCGGGGCGTATCGTCTGCTGACCTGATAACATTTATAATGAATGGCGATATAATAGAAGAATACCCGGACAGCGAGCCGTGTCCATCAGCTTTGATATTAGGCACAGTGGCCGATTGTCACTGTCATGCCGTAGTCGCTCTCTGCAAGAATCACGCGAGAATAATTACCGTATACTGGCCGGATGAGGAAAAATGGATAGACCACAAGACGAGGAAATCGAACTGATCCCTGATACATGCTCATGTGGGCGGGGGAAATTGCGCAAAGGCTTCACAACGCACATTGTGGAGATCGACAATGAAGTAATCGTTATCAGGAATGTTCCAGCATGGATGTGCGATCTTTGCGATGAGTCATACATTACCCCGGCGGTCTCTGAGAAGATCGACGTGATCATCGCCTCATTCCGAGCCGGACGACTTATGTCCAAGCCGATTGCAGCCGGACAGGTAGAGCTGACCATGAGCGCATAACGCATAAGTCAAATTGTGGCTGCGCAGCACGCCCTCCCCGTCCAGGCCCATCTGGGTGACGAGCGGGCCCGACTTTCCAAAGAGCCTCGTAGTGATAGCCATAACAATTCTCTCCACTGGATATATGGGACGCGGAGTATAATATATGAGGGTCTTGGCGATCCTGTGGGCAGAATGTGGGCTGCAATGAGAATCGTCTGAGCGGGCCTGCATAGACGCAAAAAATGAACGGCAAGAGTTGGGTTTTCGATCAACCCGGCCCGGACAAGAGAGCTGGCAGTGATCATGGAGGCTGCCTAAGTAACAAGAACTGCCATGATTGCCGGATCAGAGGTACTTGCCCGGGCCCTTAACGGCTATGCTTCCGCCGAAGAGCCCAAGGTGAGCTAACTTCAGTATCTTTAGGACTATCTCACTCGCATAAGATCGCAGACACGGGAAAAGTCAAAGGGTAAAGCGCTAATCGCCTCCATATACACTATCTGCGTTTCCAGTTTTCAATGAGTGAGTAAAGCAACGTCGGGCAGGGAAACTCTACCAAGTGAAAGGTTCACGTGAACCGCCCGGCTATTTTCTCTTTTTCGATAATATGAATTGTATCGAATATTTGTTGCGTTCCTTCACCCCATCGAATGTTTGAAGTGGCAGTGACAATGGTGTTATTCATAAGTCATTGACCTACAAACAGGGTTTCTCTGAGTAGATCCCAATATGCTGCACCAATCATGCCTTGAGATCCATCAAATATTCTCGGTGAAATAGAAATAGGTTCAGCTCAAATTAAGATCATTGCATTTTTCACACCAGCGGTCATATTCTTGATGGTACGAAATTCCTTAAACATGGCCGGGCCAGGCTCTGGATCAAACTTTCCGAATTGCAGAAAATACTTCCGAAGGTTAAAGCGATTCATAGCATAATTTTCATTCACGAATCGTTTAAAATTGATTTTTTAGGTCTCTAAATCGCTCGAATAGTTTATATAGGTAGTAAGTAGTATAATAGGTAGGATAGTAGGTAGGTTAAATAAGGACACAGAAAAAATGCATAAAGGAAAGGCCATGCTTGACCTCTATAAAGAAGATATGGATTATATACCTCGGGGAAATGCCCCTCAGAGCGACCTGAGTATGTTCTACTGGCCAATGAGGATGAACAGCTTGGGCAAAAAGGCAGAAGCACCTAAAACCAGGGGCGAGGTGTTAATCGAGGCGATAAACGCGGTCAGAAAGAGTTATCAGGATTTTGTGCCCAAATAGGATAGAGAATTCTTTAAGGAGTAACACTTTTAGCTGGACAGGTCATTTCTTTTTCGATAATTATAATTTCTGCAAAGCCAAATCTTCCGACCAACAAACATATCATCTTTTGAGTATTTTTTCGGTCTAATGAGATTGATGTGCGTGGCCTTCGTCCTTCTATTAGCATTACCATTAGCCCAATGCCAGCAGACGGCGGAAAGTTGGTTTATTAAAGGCAATGACTTTCTTGATAAAGGTTTTTACGATTTAGCGATTAAGTGCTATGATGATTCAATCAAGCTAAATCCTAATTATGCTGATGCCTGGAATAACAAAGGCAAGGTGCTTGCTCAACAGGGCAACTATACGGATGCCATCAAAGCATTCGACGAGGCCATCAGGCTCAATCCCAACGACGCCATAGCTTGGAACAACAAATGCAGTGCTCTTGGTCACCTGGACAGATATGATGAGGCAGTCCAAGCCTGCGATGAGGCAATCAAGTTAGATCCCAAACTTGTTGCACCATGGACTGGCAAAGGCATTGCCCTCATTAGCCTGAACAAATCTGATGAAGCCCTCAGAGCGTTTGACGAGGCAGTCAGGCTCGATCCAAACAACGTTCTCGCATGGACTGGTAAAGGCACTACTCTAGCCGGGGAAGCCATAAAAGCGTATGGTGAGGCCATGAGGCTCGATCCCTCTGTATGGTCTGACAAAGGCACCGCTCTAATCGAGGAAGCCCTTAAAGCGTTCGACGAAGCCATCAGGCTAGATCCCAATTACGCCATGGCCTGGTCTGGTAAATACACCGCACTCACGTTGCTCAATCGCACAATAGAGGCCGATGCCGCCTTAGGCAAAGCCAAGGAGCTAGGGTATGAAGGCTAATTCTCGCTCTTACCAGTACGTCTAAGCTGTAATCCACTACTTTTTCCACATTATTATAATTTCTGTAATGCCCTAGAATCCGCAATCTTCCGGCGCTTTTTAATTATTATACAGCACATGTCTATTCATCGATTGAATATTGTGGGATGGCCCATCAAGTAGGTGAGATTTTCGGCCTCGTCTTTCCCAGTGATGATGAGAGGAATGACTTTAAAGTTCACATTTAACATTCTGGGCATAGATGTTTCCTCCATCGATTTTTATAATTTCAGAATTGAATTCAAAGTATGCCTCAACATCTGCGTGCATAGTCTCGATCATTTTGTTTTGATTGCACAGGTTGTGCAGGTGTAGCAGTTGTAGAGATGTAAGAAGCTCATTAAAATAGACGCTAGTCTCGCTTCTTTTTGGTATTTCTTGCCGTCTTAACATAGCACCATAAAGTATCGGCTGGTTGTTTATCTGGATCTTGATCAGCATGCGATCTAAGACAAGATCCACGAGACTAAGATTTGTGATCTCAAACCATAAAGATATCTGAGGAATATCATACCGAGTAAGTTGTATGGGGTTATTTCCACGGAGATTGATTTTTATTTCTTTTGCAATTCGAGTTGTGGGGTATAAGTAACGGATTAATTGCTTTGGTAAGTATTTTAATACCATCTCAGAAACCACCCCTGAGAGTGTCATAACATCAAACATAAATCCCAGCTCTCTTGACCGTAGAAATAGCTTCATTCATACTGGAAAAATTTCTCATCGTATTGGGGTATGAAATTGGGATGCGTCTTTTTGACTGCGTCTATGGCTTCGATTAATACTTCACCATTTGTTCGGGATGTTTCCGCTTTTTTACCTAAACTGCTCATTCTCAATGGCCAGTAGAACATCCTGAGCTCATTTTGGAGAGCATTGCCACGAGGTATGTGGCTTATCTCTTCTTTTACAGTATCTCTCATAGATTGTCCTTTTTGCATTTTGTCAAGGTCCATATTATCTCACCATTCATCCCACTATGTATACTACCTATATAAACATTATTCTTTTTATCCAGCTGACAATATGATAAAGTGGCCCCTTTCTAAAGCATTAGTCAGTCAGTGACGTGCATAAACCCCTGCATTTGCGACCTGGTGAAGGCGTGGCAAGCCTGGAAAGAGATCTCCCACGTAGAAGTTATTACTACAGTACCCGGCCGGTAGAGGCTATGCCCAGGCATACTGCCGAACCAGTAACACGATTGTCGAAGATAGTAAGTGGAGTCATGGACTCTAATCCATCCGACCGGCAGAGGCTTGAACTTCGGAAGACGAACATTTGCAGGGAGATGTGTAATATGGGAACGTTGATATTAATATCGACATTGGTGCTGGTCGTGATGGCTGGCGGATTGATAAAAGGCGACGGAGATTTTTCAGGCGAGCTTAGTGCAGAAAACATTAGAGTCATACTGACAAACAGCACAGTAGAGATCGTTGTCTGGAATGCGACTGTTTTGGATATTACAGAATATACTTGGCCTATTTTAACCAATAATTCAACCTGGTCCTTTTCTAGTCGTAGTCCAAGCCATTATATTCTCAACTACACACGAACCGGCCCATCGTGAGCCGCCCCGGTGAGTCCCTCTTTTTTATGCCCCTACTCCCAAGTACGTAGCTTATTTAGTCAAACTGCGGCGGCGCACCCCGCAGCAGAGCTGCGGGGCATGCGAGGCGCCACCGCCAGGTTAATTAAAATCTAGTAAATTCATTTGTTGGTATCCATCTTTTTCTTCCAAGGTCCCCTGCTGCTCGATGTAATTCCGAATTATCTCTGCAGTTATGCCTTCACCCACTGTTCCGATATATCCTCCATCGCTCCAAAACTCGCCGCCCCAAAGTTCCTTCCTAATCGCAGGAAAAGCTTTGAACATCTGTTTAGCTGCAATGCTTTTTATAATCTGCATGACTTTCGACGGAGAATATTTGGGCTCAGATCCTACAAAAATATGAACGTGTTCGCCATCAGTTCCAATCGCATCAAACTCAAAACAATACCTTTTCCCAATC
>JALNZQ010000124.1 GCA_023229165.1 Methanothrix sp. | reverse complement strand
CTTCATTATTTAATAATTTAACATTTTTTTTATCATAATTCATAATATTATTTCTTTCATTCCTATCTGGTAATGCCCATTCAATAACTTGAATACATTTTGATAATTTAATAGGTAATTTTAAAACAGGAGAAATAATTATAATACTTACATGTATCATGGAATCTTCTGCTAATGTTCTTAAACTTCTTTGTATTATTTCATCTTCTATAAAAGAATCAAAATCTTTTAATATATATAATGTTTTTTCTGAAGCTGGTGTATTCTTAATATAATTTAAAATTTCAGAAGGATCTAATAAATTTTCACCTCCTTCTTTATTTCCTTCACTATTAACAAGACCAATATCAGATGACCAAATTTTAATTTTATGTCCCATATTTTTTTCTTTAGCGATACTATCTATTATATTAATTATTCTTTTTTCTTCAAAACTAACTAAATATATTATAGGATATATAGCTTTTAACATTTCTTTTAAATCTTTTAAATTTTTTTCGCTCATACAATATCCTTTCTTATTTTTTAACTTTATTATCAATTTCTGAAAAAATATTTTCTATTTTTTCTTTATTAAAAATAAATTCTTTTATACCATTTTTAACATTATCAGATAAATAAAACATTGAATCACCAATTATCTCATATATAATAGATCTTAAGCCTCTTGCACCAACTTTTCTTTTAATTGCCCTATCTACTATAGAATCAAATGAATCATTTTCAAAAATTAAAGAAGCACCATCAAGCTCAAAACTATATTGATATTGTTTTATTACACTATTTTTAGGTTCAATCAAAACTCTTTTTAATTCTTCTGCATTTAATTCATCTAATGTAACTCTAACAGGTATTCTTCCTAATAATTCTGGTATAATACCAAATTTAATTAAATCTTCAGTAGTAACTAATGGAAAATAATCATTAACATTAGTTACATTATTTTTAGAATGAATTTTACCACTATTAAAACCCATTGATGAAGAATCTGATACTCTTTTTCTTATTATATCTGCTAATCCATCAAATGATCCACCAAAAACAAAAAGAACATTAGTAGTATCAAATTCTATAGTAGACTGATTAGGATGCTTTCTAGTGGAACCATCTGCAGGTACTAAACAAGTAGAACCTTCTATCATTTTTAAAAGAGCCTGTTGAACACCTTCACCACTAACATCCCTTGTTAAACTAGGACCGGCACCTTTTCTTGAAATTTTATCAATCTCATCTATAAAAATAATACCTCTTTGAGCACGTTCTACATTATAATCTGATGCATTTAACAATGATGTTAAAACAGATTCTACATCATTTCCTACATAACCAGCCTGAGTAAATGTTGTAGCATCACCTATTGCAAAAGGAACATTTAATATTTTAGCAATTGTTTTTAACATTAAAGTTTTACCACAACCAGTAGGTCCAATCATTAAAATATTAGATTTTTCCATATCGACATAATTACTAACAGGAGCATGAATACGTTTATAATGTTCTCTAACTTCTACAGATAACACTTTTTTTGCTATATTTTGTCCAATAACATATTGTTCTAATGTATTGAAAATTTCTTTAGGAGTTAAATTAAATTTATCGGAAGAATTAGTTTTCAAAGCATTTAATATCATTGTATGTGAAATTTTAATGCAATTTTCACAAATCATTGCATCTTCTATTCCTTTAACAAAATTTTTAGTTTCATTTTTAGTTTTACCACAAAAACTACAAACAGGTTCTTTTTCTAACATTTTTTCTCCTTTATAATACTAATATAATAAAAAATAGTTAAAAAAAACAACAATTATTATATTTTAAAAACTGTATTTAAATATTTATAATCAGAAATAGCTCTATCTATAAATTCTGGCATATATTCTAAAACAATTTCTTTTACATTAAACTGTCTCAATGTTTTAAGTATAAAACCAGTAGGTACAACACCAGGATAATTTATAGGTTTATGTTCACTTTTAGTTGAATTATTTTCTCTTTGACTAAAATGTAAAATATCTGTATTCATTAATAAATGTCTAAATAATTGTTCTGAATTAAACCATTCTTCTTCTAAATGACTTGTATCTAATGTCATTCTACCACAAGTTTTTAATATATGAATTGGAGTTAATAATTTTTTTTTCTTTTTATATTTAAAATTTTCAGGATATAAATAATTATAATTTGAAAACTCTTCTCCAAAATGATTAGGATGAACAGTTACCATAAATTCTGTATTTTGATCTACTTTCATTGTTTTAAAATAAGATTTTAATTCATCTATTTTTAATATATAATCATTAATAGAATCATTTCTATCTGAATTAAAAGCATGTAAACTTGTAATTTTTAAGTTTCTAGGTACATACCTTCTTAAATTAACAAAATCTTCGTAATGAAAAAAAGATAAATGACAATTTATGCCACTATTAGCTATTTTTTCTAACTTATACAAATCATTTTCAATATTAAAAAAACAACCTACACTAATTTCCATAATAACTCCATTCTAATATTTTATAATATATCAAATTTTAACATTTAAGTCAAATAAAAAGGCTATATTTTAAAATATAGCCTTTTTAAAAACAAATAATATTTACAAATATTACTCATCTTTAATTATTTCTTTTCTACCATTTTCTTTTAACATACCATTTTCTTTTAAAAGAGCATATAATCTTCTGGCTATATCATCTACAAGTTTATGTGACATAGGATGTGTTTCACTATCACATAAATGTATTATTTCATGAAAAAATGATTCTTCTATAACACTTCTTTTGACACCATTTCTTAATCTTATTAATAATTCTGACCTATTTACATCTGCATAAACCAATTCATCGTCATCTTCATCTAATTCTTTTCCATCTACCCAATTAACATCAAAAATATGACCCTCAAATTTTATTTTTTTTGGAATTTTCATATATACCTCTTAATTGAATTGTAGCATATCATTAATCAGGATCTTCCAAATCAAATTCGATATTTACTAAATCATTTTGTTTTTCGCTTTCAACTAATGTTCTAACAATATATTCGCTTGATATATTTTCATTTTTATATAAATTAATATATGAAGTTTCACATTTCATATTTCTTTTATTGTCTTCAGATTGATCTAAAGTTAATTTCATTTGAATTGTAATATTATCATCTATAGTATCTGCATGTCTAATAGCATCATATATAGAAGCATTTATTATATTTTTAAGTCTTTCATTAGAACAGTAATTAGGAATTGTATCTAAATCTCTTACAACTTCTTCATTCTTTTCTCTAAAAATATCTCCAGCATTAGGTAATTCATTATTATTAGGATAAATAATTATATTTTTATAAATATTGTCTAACCCATTTTCAGTTATTATTTGTAATAAAATATTTTTTGGTCCTTCAGTGTTAAAAATATGAATTGGATTTTTTTCTGTACTTATATTACCATCACCAAAATTCCAATTATATAATGCTGAAAATCCTAATCCATAATTTGATAAATTACCTCTATAAGAATCATCACCTATTTTTATAGTATCATTAACTATATAAATATCTTTTATATGCATAGACCAATTTGAAATATTATTTTGTGTTTTAATTTTAAACTTTAATGGACACACTAAATTTCTATTATTATAATAATTTCCCTGAGCATTTTTTCCAACACCTAAATAAGATGAAGAATTATAAATTATAGTATCATTTATATATAATTTTAAGTTTCTATCTGTTTTAATAAACTTTATTTTAACTGGTAAATTATAGTTTTTTAAAACTGCTAAATTAAAATTACCCATATTATTTATATATCTTATATTACCTTCTCCATTATTGGTATTAATATGAATACCAATATCATTATAAGTAATATTCCCACTATTATTAACTGGTAGTTGTTCAAAATATAATTGAACAGAGCCATGATAATTTTTAAATTCTACTATGGTGAATTCAATATGAAAATTTTTTTCTAAATCAATATTAATAGAATTTTCTATTTCTTTTATTTTTATAGGAGACTTTTCTTCATTAATATTATAATAATAAGCACCTGTACTTTCTAATTTAAATCCATTTTCATTATATGTTTGTTTTATACCTTCTTCTGACCATTCTGAAAAATCTAATGTAAATATATCTGACAAACTATTTAAATTTGAAATATGATATTTTTGATTTAATAAACATGAAGACCATTCGTCATATCCACCTAAATTTTGACTCTGATTAATAAAATGAACTTCTAAAGGTTTTTTACCACTTAAAGGCCAAAAAGAAAAATTTGCTTTAGGTTCATTCATATCATACCTCTATAATTAAATCTAAACTTACAATATCATTTTGTTTATTAGGTTCTACTGTTGTCCTTCTAATTAATGGACAACTTATATTATCAGAAGATTTAAAAAAAGTTTCACATTTAATAGTTCTATTTAAACCATTTTTTTTATAAACAGTAATATTAAATATAACAGAAGAATTCATTCCTATTTTATTAGAATGCCTGATAGCATCATGTATTCCTATATTTATTATATTTCTTAATTCTTCATTAGAAATAAAATTAGGAATATCATTTATATTTTTTACTATATTTGAATAATCTGCCATATTTTACCTTAAAAAGTATTTATTTCAGAATAATTTTCTATTATTACTTTATTTTTAAAATTTTCTTCTAAAATTAAATAATTTTTTTCAGGTTCCTTTCTTTTTTCTTCTTTTTCCTTAATATTTTCTTCACTCATATATTATCCTCCAAACTATAATTTATAATTTATAATTTATTTTTTATAAATAAAAATCTATTTTATTTATAAACCAACTCTTTTACAAATTTCAGAAATTTCTCTTAAAGCTGCTTTATGTTTATTCTCAATATAAATAGCCTTATCTAAACTACCAAAATGCTGTTCTAAACACCTTAATAATAAAACTTTAATAGCATTTTCATCTGGAAAATAAGGTAATTTTGATTCACTATAAGATTTTTCTAAAATCTTTTCTTTCATAGTAAAATAATCTTTAATTTGATCCAATGTCCATTCGCCTCTTCTAATAGATTTTAATTCTTCTCTATTTCTTTCTAAATCTAAATCACACTCATCAAGTATCATTTGACATTCATTTAAAAGTCTAACAACATGATATGCAAATTTTAAATCATAACCAAATTCATCAACCATTTCTTTTCTTTTACCTTCAGGTTTTTTAATATCCATTTTATGCATTTGAGAATATGCATAACCTTTAAATCTATGAAATGCACCTTTATGTAAAAACATATATCTATTTTCTCTTACTAATTCTCCAACTTGTGTAGTATGAATAATACAACGTCTAGGAGTAAATAAAGAATCAATCATATTAGGATTACATCCCATACATAATTGAAAATATTTTATAATAGAAAAAATCTGAAAATCATATTGTTTATTAGTTTCTTTATCTTTAATATGATGTTGTTGCCAAACTTCAAATTTCTCTTCTTGTCTTCCAAAACCAACAATTTCTCCTTTTAAATGTGGGAAAATCATATCTTTTTTAGGAATACAAAAACCATAAATATCTTCATCACTACTATCTGAAGATACTCCATAAGCATTACTACCCATAATAGTTAAATAATGAACATTATCTACTAACCATTCATGACAATTAATCAATTCTTTGCTTTTTAATCTTTGTAATAACATTATTAAATCCTTCTAATAACATTTAATCTATCTTTTACAGTTGTTTTCTTCTTATTTTTTAGAATCTTATCTTTATGTTTAGAGTTATCAAAATAACATAATTTTTTTCTGCTTCTTCAAAAGTACTAAAAAGAATCTTGGCAAGCTGCACCACAAGAGCTATTTATCTATGCATCTACCAACCACCCATCTAAATAGAATATGTTTTTGTTGAATAACATATTATATTCTACCATCTACACAAGTTCTCTCAATAATTCTACATTTTATTTTATATTATCCTATTAAAATGTAATTTAATATAACAAATTTTCTATTAAATTACAATTTTATTTTATCTCCAATAACATATCTAAAATCTTTATGTTTTCTTAATAACATATTAGATACCCAATCATTAAAAATTTTATAACATGGTGAACACATAAAAACTTTAGATTTATTACTATAAATACCAGAAACTTTATTATTAAATGCTTCAAAATATTTGTCACTAAAAATATTAAATAAAAGAGTATCAATGTTTTTATTAATTTTAGAAAAAACATTAATATCATTACTATTAATCATTATATCTTCAACTTTAAAATAATTATTTATTTGTTCGTTTACTTTTATATATGCATCTGCAAGAGAAATAATATTCTGTTCACACATAACACATTTTCTCTCGCCCTTTACTTTATTCCATGACCATATAAAACTAACATTATTTTCTTTATCATTTGGTAAAAATGCATGAACTAAATGTAATAAAAATTTTCTTCTTTTTGGATCTTGATGCATTTGATTAAAAATTTTACATTCTTCTTTATCTAATTTAGGAATAATAATTTTTGGTTTCTCTTCTTTTTTACTTTTTTTAAAACCAGCCTTTAATAATGCATTTTCCATAGAATCCATAAAACTCTCCTATTTTCTAACTAACCATGCAATATAATGATCACCCATACATTCATCATAAGATTTTGTAATAGTAATTACATTATATTCTATCCATTTTGTTTCCATTTCTTTATTTAATTCTTCAATTATAAAAAAAACAAAATTTTCATATTTTCTATACATAAAAAATCCTTTAAATTAATGGTTCTAAATGAATTTTTACTTGAGGTAAAGATTCCCAATCTTCAGAATCTAAACACTTATAAACTTGAGGTATATCTACATTTTTATTTAATAATCTTAAAGATAAAAGTCTTTCAGAAGGATAAAAACGAAAAGCATTATAACCTCCTATTTTAATATTTTTTAATTCTTTTGGAATTTTAGATATCATATGATTAAAAATAAAAAACTTTTTTCTAGGCATTATTTTTTTTAATAAAACTATATCTGCCACTTCTATAAAATCATCATAAATAAAACAAACAGGTAACAAAGATATATAATTAGTATTTTCATATCTTTTATTAATATAATCTTTTTCACCATAAGTATTAAATAAAGATACTTCTATACCATTAATATCATAAATAGCACTACCATAAGCATCTATACACTGTTTCATCGGAAAAGGTTTATTATATAAAAAATCATCTGCTCCAAATTTTAAGATAATATTATCATTACTTTTATAATAAGGTATAATTTTTGCCTGTTTTTCTTTCTTGTTAATCCATTCTTTTATATCCATCTCCACTAATATTAAATGATTTAATGCATTTATAAAATGTTTTATAATATAATGCTCTTTAGTTATAAATTTTTCTATTTTTTCTATACCAACTTTATAATCATTATTAGTATTTTTAACATCTATTTTATTCATTTTCTTCTCCATAAAAACGCTGTGCATAATTTACAACTTTTCTTATATTGAATGGTTTTAACTTATTAATTATTTTTAATAATAATTCTTTTTCTTGATCAGCATCTATAATTATTAATTCAAAACCTAATTCTTTCCATGCTTTTTCTATAAAATCTAAAGTTGGTTTTCTATCACCTTTTTCAATCTGTGATATATAAGATTGCGATACTCCAATTTTTTGAGCCACATATACTTGACTGTAAAATTT
>JALNZQ010000123.1 GCA_023229165.1 Methanothrix sp. | reverse complement strand
AGGTTATGAAGCCCAGGGCGATGAGGGCTGCAGCGATCAATAGGGGCGTTGAAAATAATGGGATGGACAGATTCATATTTCTCCGTCCTTTTGCTGCATACTTATACTTTCTTATAAGTTCGCCATCTATTTACATTAGCATCTCATATTTCTCAGCGATGAAGCGGATTTACATGGACAACTCTGCCACCACACCCGTGGCGCCCGAGGTCTTGCAGGCCATGCTGCCTTACCTTTCCGATAAGTTCGGCAATGCCTCCAGCCTGCACAGCTTTGGCCAGGAGGCAAAAGAAGCTCTGGAAGAATCCCGAGAGAAAGTGGCAAAGCTCCTGGGAGCGAGCCCTGAGGAGATCATATTCACCTCGGGGGGCACCGAGTCAGACAACTTATCCCTGAAGGGCATAGCGCGTCGCAATAGCGCTCTCGGCAAACATATTATCACTACCAGCGTCGAGCATCCTGCCATCCTGGAGACGTGCAAAAAGCTGGAGAAGGAGGGCTTTTCCGTCACCTACCTGCCCGTGACGAGCGAGGGGCTTGTAGACATGGCAGCCCTTGAGGCAGCCATCCGACCCGATACCATTCTCATCTCCGTCATGCATGCCAACAACGAGGTAGGAACCATCCAGCCGCTTGAGGAGATCGGCCGGCTGGCCGCGGAGAAGGACATCTACCTGCATACTGATGCCGTGCAGAGCGCGGGCAAGATTCCAACGGACGTAAACGCCCTGGGTGTCGATTTGCTCTCCCTTTCCGCCCACAAGCTCTACGGGCCCAAAGGCGTGGGAGCGCTCTACATTCGCCGGGGCACAAAATTAGAGAGCATAGTGCAGGGAGGCGGCCACGAAAGAGGCCTGCGCTCGGGAACGGAGAACGTGGCGGGCATAGTCGGCTTGGCAAAGGCGGCAGAGCTGTGCGGCGAGAGCATGACCGAGGAGGGGCAGAGGCTGGCGGGACTCGCCAATCGGCTGGCAAGCCAGGTCCTGGGAAAGGTCAAGGATGCCTGGATTAATGGAACCATGAAGCGAAGACTTCCCGGAAGCCTGAATTTCGGCTTTTCCTATGTGGAAGGCGAATCGCTGCTCCTCTACCTCGACTCCAAAGGCATAGCCGTGTCTACAGGATCTGCCTGCTCCTCTCACAAGCTACAGCCCAGCCACGTGCTGCTCTCTTTGGGCCTGAAGCCGGAACAGTGCCACGGCTCCCTGAGAATCACCATGGGCCGCTCGAACACCCTGGAGGAAGTGGACTATGTGGCCCAGTGCATAACTGAAGCTGTGGAGAGGTTTAGAGGCATATCCGCTTTGGGCAGGACATAGAACCATGGCCTTATCTCCTGAAAGGCTATGTTCTTTCTTCTTGCCATTTTATAATTTCTTTGCAATGACTGCAAATTCATTGGCTTGCGGATCATAAGCTGAGCCCGCGACGTCAGAAAAGATCTCTTCAACAGCAAATTTGCATCCTGCAAGCTCTTTCCCCAGGTCATCCGGACTGAAATATTGCAGCCAATTATAGACAGTCCTTGTGCGATCGGCCTCAAAGAGCGAATATTTGTCGAGGACTACTCTCTCTTTCTCGTACTTGAAGGTATTCTGAAACCCATAGTACTTATTCGGTGACCAGAAGTCATTGAGCATGTTAGCTTCATACATTGCAGTCTCTTCCCTTTGCTGAAACGCATTCATTGAATAAACATCAAGGAGAACACAACCACCAGGTTGCAGAAGCGTATGGAACTTGGTGAGCATCTTTTTTCTCTGCATAGGACTTAGAGCACAAAAATCGCACATGATCATCAGGATGAGATGAAAACGATTATTTGTTTCTAAATCCAGGTAGTTCTGATTTATGTATTGGATGGATAGCCCTTCCCGGATGGCTGCTTCTTGCGCATACTGAATTGATCTCTTCGAGAAATCGATTCCGGTAACCTCCGCTTGCCTTCGAGCCAGCTTTGTCGTATATAATCCCGGTCCGCAACCAAAGTCGGCAATCTTTGTCCCGGTCCCCACGCGGAAATAAGCGGTTATCCATTCAACCGATCTATCGATAAATGCCGCTTTTCGGGAAGAAACGTCTATTTCCGGATTTAAATGAAATGATAGCATTTGCTCTGATGTATACTCATCTGCCCACAGATCGCCTGCCGTGTAGAACTCAAACGGTTCTGGACGCGTGTTTATCTTTTCAAGCTCTTCAAACAGCAATTATTTGGCCTCGCTTCACGAAATCAGTTCAGATAACGTATAAAACCCTTTATTGCAGATCGAGAGACAATCAAGATATCTGATCTAGTGTTCGGCAGCCTTTCTGGCAGCCACCGCAATGCCGCGCTTGATCTGTAGCATCTCCTCTGGCGCGAGCACGGCGGTTCCCGTGGCCAGCAGTCGATCTTGGCCGTCCACAACCAGCACCTCTTCCCCGGCTCGAATCTCCCTGTCCACACTTAAAACGTGCTTGGCAAAGAGATTGCCGCCTTTGGCCACGAACGGCGCTGCATCCTCGCAGGCCACAACCCGCAGATGCGGGCTTTCCAACAGGGCATGCAGCCGCCGTGCGCCCAGCATGCTGAGCGTCAAGAGGTTGTCGCTGGCCCGAACCGTGGCGATCCGCTCCTTTTTGGAGTAGAGGTACCTCAGCCGGCGCGTTTTGGAGAGGCTGTAGGTTGTGTCCTCGGGAAAGAGGGCAACGCCAGCTCCTCTGCCAAACTGGTAATCGGCTATAATCCTGGCACGCTTTAGCATCTCATGTCCTTCCGGCAATACCCTCCAACTGCAGATAATAAAGAGTTATGGTTTCTGCAAAAGGGTGTCATAACCATAATCTATTTTGCCCTCCTCATTGCATCTCTTCCAATCCTGATTGCATGATATACTGGTGATTTAATTGAAACCTTTAAGCGTTGAAGATCCCGAAGTCGCAGCCGCGATCCAGGCTGAGCTGGAGCGGCAGCGAAATAACATAATATTGATCGCCTCTGAGAACTTCGCAAGTAGAGCCGTCATGGAGGCGCAGGGCTGCGTCATGACCAACAAATATGCGGAAGGCTACCCAGGCAAACGCTACTACCGCGGCACAGCCTGCGTGGATGTGGCTGAGAATCTGGCTCGCGAGCGCTGCAAGAAGCTCTTTGCCGGCGCAGAGCATGTCAATGTGCAGCCGGTCAGCGGCACTCAGGCCAATATGGCAGCCTACTTTGCCGTGCTCAAGCTTGGCGATACCATCATGGGCATGAATCTGGCCCACGGCGGCCACCTCTCGCACGGCAGCCCGGTCAACTTCTCGGGCAGGATGTACAAGATCGTGCCCTACAGCGTATCCAAAGAGACGGAGATGCTCGACTATTCGGAGATGGCGGCTATTGCCAGAAAGAACAGGCCGCAGCTCATTGTGGTGGGCGCATCCAGCTATCCCAGAACCATCGACTTCAAGGTCGTCCGCGAGATAGCCGACGAGGTGGGGGCAAAGGTCATGGCCGACATCGCTCACATCGCGGGCCTGTGTGCCGTGGGCGCGCATCCATCACCCGTGCCTTATGCGGATATCGTTACCACCACCACTCATAAGACCCTGCGCGGGCCGAGAGGCGCTCTGATCATTTGTAAAGAGGAGCTTGCTGCAGCCATTGATCGTTCCGTCTTCCCGGGCACCCAGGGAGGGCCTTTTATGCATGCCATCGCCGCAAAAGCAGTGGCCTTTAGGGAGGCACTGGCACCTGAGTTCAAGGAGTACCAGTTCCAGGTGGTCAAGAACGCTCGCGCCCTGGCTGACAGGCTTCTGGAAAACAAATTCGATCTGGTCTCAGGCGGCACGGACAACCACCTAATGCTTGTGAAGCTGATCAAAGAAGGCATAACAGGTAAAGTGGCCGACGAAACCCTGGAGAGGGCGGGCATAACCCTGAACAAGAATATGATACCCTTCGATCCGGCCACGCCCTTCGTCACCAGCGGCATTCGCATCGGCACACCCGCCATGACTACGAGAGGCATGAGGGAGTTGCAAATGGTGCAGATCGCCGACCTGATCACCACGGTGCTGCGCGACATCAAGAACGAAGAGACGATAGCCGATGTTCGCAGGCAGGCTAGAGAGCTGTGCGGGAAGTTCCCGCTCTATCCGGATCTGAACTGATGGATTGACATGATAATCGATGGAAAAGCTCTGGCGGCGGATGTTGAGGTCGAGACTGCCCAGAGGGTCAAAAATCTGGCGGAGAGAGGAATTGTGCCGGGCCTGGCCACGGTGCTGGTGGGCGAAAATCCCGCCTCGCAGATGTACATCCGGCTCAAGCATTCCGCCTGCACACGGGTAGGCATCCGATCGGAAAATGTGGTGCTTGCCGAGAACAGCTCGGAGGAAGATCTCATAGCCAAAATCCGGGAGCTGAACGACCGTCCGGACATAAACGGCATACTCCTGCAACTGCCGCTGCCCAAGGGCCTCAGCCCTCAGAAGGCCATGATGAGCATAATGCCTGAGAAGGATGTGGACGGATTTCATCCCGTGAACATGGGTGCCCTTCTCCTGGGTGCGGAGCGCCTCGTGCCCTGCACACCACGGGGCATCATTTATGCCCTGGAGAGACTGGGCAAAAAGCTGGAGGGGGCCGAGGCCGTGATTGTGGGCCACAGCAACGTAGTAGGCAAGCCTCTGGCGGCCATGCTGCTCAGCCGCAATGCTACCGTGCAGGTCTGCCACGTCTTCACCAGGGATCTGGCCGAGCACACCAGAGATGCTGAGATATTGGTAGTAGCAGCAGGCGTTCCGGCCCTGATTAAGAAGGATATGGTCCGGCCCGGAGCCATTGTCTTCGATGTGGGCATCAATCGCGTTGGTGACAAGACGGTGGGCGATGTGGACTACGATGCCGTAAAGGACATCGCTTCGGCCATAACTCCTGTTCCCGGCGGGGTAGGACCGCTTACGGTGGCCATGCTGCTCTCCCAGACAGTCTTTGCGACGGAGAGCCAGATGGTTTAAAATGTCCCTGGTCATCGCACTGGCAGCCGGCCGGGAGGCTGTAATTGGAGCCGACCGGCGGGCCATAGCTTTTTTGGGTTCTTGCCAAAAGCTTGAAGAGGAGCTTTACTCCGGGATGATCGAAAATGATCAGGTGCTAGTAGACAGAGCCAGAGAGCTTGGCGCCACTTTGCAGATCTCTGACGGCAGGGAGAAGGTCTGGAGGAGGGGAGATCTGCTGGTAGGTGAGGTCACTGAAGTCTCCGCCAGGCTCTCCCGGCGCAGAAGGATCTACCTTGCTCCCGGGGCCAGTCTGCAGGTAGACATCACAAGCGGGGAAGATGCCTGCACAGTGGGTGCGGGCGCAAAAGGCGCAGGCGGCGAGGCGAGGGTCAGAGCCTGGGATGGCGTGGGATGCATCGTCTTTGGCAACCGCTTCACTCAGAAGCTGGCCTACGAAGAGGTGGGCCGGGCGGATGGAAGGGTAAACGAAGCCCTCATCAAAGCTATCCTTGAAAAAGCCGGGAAGAGGACGGCATCTGTGAGCCGGGAGCACATAGTTTTGCATAGCAATGCGCAAAAAGCCGATCCTAAGGCGTCTCTCTTAAGGGCGCTGGAGGAGGACTGCAAAGAGAGCGGCTGGAGGCTATGCGCTCTGCAGTGATCCTGGCAGGCGGAGAGAGCCGCCGCCTGGGCGCGGAAAAGTCGCTTCTGGAGTTTGAGAGCAGGCCGCTCATCTGCTGGACTGTAGAGAAGCTCTCCCGGACGGCGGATGAAGTAGTAGTAGTGGCCAGGAGCAAAGCTCATGCCGAGCGCCTGGAAAATATAATCTCGGACACTTCTCATGCGAAGACAAAAGTCACCTTCACCTGGGACAGCGTAGCGGGGTTTGGGCCGGTGGCGGGCCTTTCAGCCGGGATGAAGAAAGCGCGGGGGAAGTTGGCCTTCGCCACGGGATGCGACCTGCCTTTTTTGAGCCTCCCGGTTATCGAGAGGCTCTTTGAGCTGGCCGACGAAGAGGGCTATGAGGCGGCTGTTCCCGTGCAGCCCAATGGCTTTTTCGAGCCGCTTCACTGCGTTTACCATCGGGAGAAGATGCTGCTCGCTTGCGAGAGGGCTATGGAAAAAGCTGAGCGCAGAATTCATGCACCGCTACAGGAGTTATGCGTCAGGCGCGTCTATGTGGATCTGCTGCGCCCCCTGGATCCCGATCTTCTCAGCTTCTTTAATTTGAATACCAGAGAGGATCTGGAAAAGGCCAGAGCACTATGGCCGGAGTGCAGAAAGAACCAATATTTTTCCAAACATGAATGCAATGCTTCAGACGTAGTGCTTTAGGATCTGATAAATCGTATAGACTACTATTACGAAGAGCGCAATGCGCATCAGCCACCAGAAGGTGTTCCAGAGAATCACGGCAGTTAAAACGGCTAGCAATATCAGGATCAGATTCTTCTCGCGGCTCAAGGCTGGGCGCGGCAGGCAAAAATTACGCCTTTCCATGGCAGCCCATCAACAACGGTAGTATTAATTGTTTTCCTATGAACATGAACCAAAAGCATTATACATCCCCATTCCTCTGTGAGGGTGGTGAATGTGCATTGGATAAGCTTGAGCTGGTGATGAGGAATACTGAAGAGGTAGTGACGGTAGACGAACTTAAGGGCCTTTTGGAGCAGAGCCGCAGGCCGCGCGCTTACGTAGGCTACGAGACGAGCGGCAAGGTGCATCTGGGCCACATGCTCACGGCCAACAAGCTCCTGGACCTGCAGAAGGCGGGCTTTGACGTCGTTGTTTTGCTCGCCGATCTGCATGCCTTCCTCAATGAGAAGGGCACCTTGGAAGAAGTGCGAAAGATTGCGGACTACAACCGGGACTGCTTCATGGCCCTGGGCCTGGACCCGGAGAGGACGGAGTTTGTCTACGGAACGGACTATCAGCTCAAGCCGGACTACATGCTAAAAATTCTGCAGATGGCCAGGAATACCACACTCAACCGCGCCCGGAGGAGCATGGACGAGGTTTCCAGGAATGCAGAGAACCCAATGGTCTCGCAGATGATCTACCCGCTCATGCAGGCCATTGACATCGCCGATCTGCATATCGACCTGGCAGTGGGCGGCATCGATCAGAGGAAGATTCACATGCTGGCTCGTGAGGAGCTGCCCCGCCTAGGGCTGCCCGCGCCCGTGTGCATGCACACGCCTCTCATCGCCGGACTGAACGGAGAGAAGATGTCCTCCTCCAAGGGAAACAACATCGCCGTGGACGAGCCGGCAGAGGAAGTGGAAAAGAAGATCAAGAGCGCTTTTTGTCCTGCCAAGGTGGTGGAGAACAATCCTGTGCTGGCCATCTGTAAGTACCACGTCTTCCCCAGGATCGAGGCAGGGATGACCATTAAGAGACCGGCGAAGTTTGGCGGGGACGTTTCCTATCAGAACTACGAGGCGCTGGAGGCGGACTTCGTAAGCGGGGCGATGCACCCCATGGATCTCAAGAAGGCAACAGCAGAGTGCATGAACGAGATACTGGCGCCGGTGAGGGAGAAGATGAAGGGGTAAAACATCGCCCTAATTTATTGATATGACTCAAGATCAAATCAAATTAATGTAGAAATATACTAAATGATTTTACAATCATGGATCGCAATAATTTAGATCGGCTCGATAGACTTGTCGAGTTAGGAAAAAAGGTTAAACAATTGGTAATGATATCGATCCCAAGTCGATCTCGACCAGTTACATCGAACGGCAAAATCTCACTC
>JALNZQ010000004.1 GCA_023229165.1 Methanothrix sp. | reverse complement strand
TGCTCCTCACCTTTCGCGACCGCAGACTGCACCGGAGTGAAGGTAACAGAGAGGGCGGCCATTTTTTGCTCGGCTGCTTTGAGTGCCAAATTGACCTCCTGGTTGGCGCTGGTAAGCCTGCGCATCTTCTCCTCCCGCTTCTCTAAAGTGCGCAGGAGTTCCTCTTTTTCGCCCTCCTGCTTCGCCAATGCGGCCTGCAGCTCCAAAATGCGATCTTCCAGCTTTTTTTTGCCGAAGAGGTCTACCAAAAGCATTACCTCCGAATTTTACCTTCATTGCGAAGGTCAAGAGAACAAACTGAATCTTAACTGTGATTTCAACATAGTTATCGCACAAACTTCTCAATCAGGTCTAGCGATGTCGTCTCCAGGCCGCACTCCTGCAAATGGTGAGCCAGCAGGCTTGCTCTCTCTCCTTGGGGGTGGTAGGCCAGCACCTGCCCAGGCGAGACATGTTCGATCATCTTCATCAGGCCGCGAAAGTCCAGGTGATCAGAGAGTTGAATGGTGGGGTAAGACGTATCCCTTCTTCCCGTGAGGAAATACTTGTTGCGGCCCCGTACCTGGTGCAGATTCCATGGTGTGACCACATTGGATACGCCCCCATTCACCTCTGCTAGCGGCCCGGCAGCTTCTCCCATCAGTTCCCTCGTCAGAACCAGGCTCTTCTCATCCATGCCAATTTCATCCTTGTAGCCCATGGCCCTCATGAGAGCCACCGCCCTCTGGGCTTTGCCGAAGGCATAGGCACCAAAGCTTGCCCCGTTTTCCAGAGCCTCGGAAAAGCCGGCCAGATCGTCCTCAAAGATGCAGGAGGGATCATAGGGATCTCCGTAGTTGGCTTCCGAGACTAGAAAATCGCATTTTGGCAGATGATGGTAGTCTTTTACATCCCCGGTTACCAGCACCCTCTCACCGGTCTCTGTTTGCCAGGAGAAAGCAGTCGAGCCGATGGTATGGCCGGTAGCATGAGTGTCCACTCTCACATCATCAATCACAATGCTCTGCCCAACCTCAAAGGTGCGGCCTTTGTATTCCCGATCATAGCGAATCTCTAAAGCGCGTGCCGTCTGCACGGAGGCGATGGCCTGGGGCGAGAGCATGGCCGATTTGCCGTAGTGATCGCTGTGGGCATGAGTGATGAGATAGGCATCAGGCTGCACGCTAGCTTTGGGAGCGCGACTGGTATCTATGGAAAAGAGGTGAGAGTCGAAGCGCAGGGCGAGATGAGGCGCAAAGCCTCCTCGACTGTTGATCCTTCGCACCGCCTCCAGGCAATAGTCTCCTCCCGCCGTATCTCCCATCCTCCTTTTTACGCCTCGTTTCCTTTTGATATCATTTCTGGGCGATGTTGATGGCTCTTATCAGCTCTTCCTTGGAAGTGACGCCCATCCACTTCTGAAATTCCACGCCGTCCTTCTCTAAGATGATGGTGGGCACAACCATGATGCCCTTCTCCACGGCCAGGTCGCTTTCCTTGTCCACATTGATCTTCCTGAACTCCACTTTATCGCTAAGATCTTTAGCTAGATCCTCAAAGATGGGGCCCTGCATCTTGCATGGTCCGCACCAGTCCGCATAAAAGTCCATCAGAATGAGTTTAGCCATGATGTAACCGATGCTCTTTCTGGTATATCAAATTATCAAACTATGTCGAACTTAACGCCGATCTTGAATATGCGCAGAGTAGGCAACACCAGCATCTTTCGGCCCGTCTTAACCCTTATCTCCTGCAATATTTCCTGGATTCTCTCCTCTGAGGCCGACACTGTGAACCAGAGATTGTAGCCGCTCTCATCTGGTCGCAGGTAGTTGTGCGAGACCTCAGTGTACTCATTAATGACCTGAGCCGCACCATCCGCCTCTTCCCTGGACACCTCTAGAGCCGCCAAAATTCCGCTGCGGCCTAATTTACGCAAATCAAGAATCGGCCCGATCCTCCGCACCAGTCCCTCTTTCTGCAGGCAGGCCAGCCGCTGTATTACCTCTTCTTCCTCCAGTCCCAGGGCCAGGCCCAAATCCCGGAAAGGTCGAGACGTTATGGGAAAGCCGTCTTGCACGGCAGAAAGCAGATCCAAGTCGATCTCATCCATGGCTACACCTCCAGGCGGCAGGCGGGGTCCGGCCCCAGGAAATCACCCGTTTCGGCATAGGCCCGTGCCCGGCAGCCTCCGCAGATCCCGGAAAAATTGCACCGTCCGCACTTTCCTTTAAGGATTCTCGCCCTTAGTGCCTTAAGCTCGGTTGCATTCTCCCATATCTCTATAAAATTCTTTTCCCGGATGTTTCCGACCCGCAAAGGAAAATAGCCGCAGGGGTAGACATCCCCCTTTCGGGAGACAAAGACGAAGCTTTTGCCCGCGAGGCATCCGCCGGCGCGACCTTTTCCGGGCCTGGCTATTCGAGCGTACTGGGGCGCGCAGGTGACCTGCACCTCCAGGGAGCGAAGCTCTCGCTCCCGTTCGATCTCGATGAGAAGCTGTTCCTGTCGCTCCGGCGATATGAGATCTGCCTCCCGGCCCCGGCCCGTGGCCACCAGGAAAAAGAAGTGCAGGGCACAAGCCCCCACTCTTTGGGCCAGATCGAAGATGAGTGCGACATCAGCCTCATTTCTGCTGGTGATGGTGTTGTTGATCTGAAAATCGACCTTGCCGCGTAGGCTCTCCAGGCCCCGCATAGCTGCCTGAAAGCTCCCCTTGCCCCGGATCAGATCATGCTTCTCTGGCGCTGCGCCGTCCAGGCTAATGCTGACTCGCGAGATGCCGGATGTGGCAATCTCATCTGCCACATGCGGCGTGATGGTGGTTCCATTGCTGGCTAAAGAGACGCGCATGCCCAAGGCTGTGCTGCGGCGCGCTATTTGGAAGATATCGGGCCGTAGCAAGGGCTCGCCGCCGCTTAAGATAAGCATGGGCTTTAAGGAAGCAATGCTGTCCAGAAAGGAAAGTGCCTCCTCTGTGGAAAGCTCTTCTGCATCGGGCAGAGGGGAGGCAGAGGCGCGGCAGTAGCCGCAGGACAGATTGCAGGCTGCCGTCACCTCCCATGCAACAATCAGCATTACAGCAGGCCTTTTTTCACCAGTAATTCTGCATTGAGAATGCTGGCACCCGCCGCGCCGCGTACCGTGTTGTGGCCCATGCAGATGAACCTGATTCCAGACCTTATCCTGCCCACGGATACGGACATGCCGTTGCCGCGGCCTCGATCGAGGCGGGGCTGCGGTCGGTCGGGCTCATCCTTGACGATGAGCGCCTTTTTGGGCGAAGATGGCAGATCTCCCAGGCCCGGATCAAAGCTTTGCATGGCCTTTTTGACCTCATCTGGCGTAGGATTGTCTCTCATGGTCACCCAGATGGCTTCCGTGTGTCCGTCCATGACAGGCACGCGATGGCAGCTGGCGCTTACGGAGAACTCGGCGTTGACGATTTTTTCGCCGTCAAAACGGCCCAGGATCTTTTGTGGCTCGGTCTCCACCTTTTCTTCCTCGCCACCAATGTAGGGAATGACGTTACCGAGTATAGCCATGGAGGGCACACCCTCATAGCCGGCTCCCGACACGGCCTGCATAGATGCCACATGCACGCTCTTGATACCAAACTTCATGAGCGGCTTTAGGGGCAGGGTGAACATGACCGTGGTGCAGTTGGGGTTGGTGGTGAGATATCCCTCCCAGCCCCGCTTTTCCCGCTGCACTTTGATGAGATCAAGATGCTCGTAATTGCACTCAGGTATGAGCAGAGGTACATCTTCCACCATACGATATGAACTGGTATTGCTGGCTACTGCAAAGCCTGCCGTCGCGAAGGCTGGCTCAACCGTCTGGGCATCCGCGGCGGGAAGCGCGGAAAAGACAATATCCGCATCGACTTCTCGCGGATCGACGTTGACCACGGTCATCTCCGCGATATCATCAGGAAGCTCACTCTCCAGGCGCCACTTGGCAGCTTCTTTGTACTTCTTGCCCGCGCTTCTCTCTGACGCGGCAAGGCTAGTCAGCTCAAACCAGGGATGGTTCTTTAGTCCTTCAATGAAGCGCTGTCCTACGGCACCAGTGGCACCTAAGACGCCAGCTTTGATCTTTGCCATTATCAATCACCTAAAGCTAGAGTGGGGCTTAGAGCTAGGGATGTATATATTTCTTGTCCGAAGGGGACAAAAAAATGATTGATATCTTAGAATTATTGCTTGTCTGTTACTCGCCCACACAGGATTTTTTCCGAACTCTGTAGCTTTTAGCAAACTCGCAGTTAACCTCGACCACCTCCTCATTGAAGTGCTTGAGGCTCTCCGGAATAGGTCCCAGCGCATCGGCCTTCTCCTGCTTGTCAACCAGGGCACCATGCGGCACGAACTTGCCGTCCGCCAGCGTGACGCCTATAACTGCCGCCGCGTGGCCGACAAAGCACTTCTTGCCCAAAGTTGAGGCATGAACCACGGAGTTGAAGCCCACAAAGCTCTCGTCCTCGATCTTCATGGGTCCGTGAATTACGGCCCCGTGGGCGATTGAGATCTGCTTTCCGAGCTTTATGGAGCTTCCCATGAGGCCGTGGAAGACGACGCCGTCCTGTATGTTGCACTTATCGCCGATGATGATGGGGTTAGCCTCGTCCGCTCGCAGGGATACGCACGGGCCTACGTAAACCTCCTCGCCGATGCGCACGTCGCCGATAACCATAGCTGATTCGTCCACGTAAGCCGTCGATGCAACCGTTGGCATGCATTCATTGCGGTTCCATGATGTCTTGGGGTTGGCTTTAAGTATGTTAGCACCACCTCCCCTGGCATTGGCTGTTCACCTTAAAAGAGATTGCCATAAACGATGATTTACAAAAGAACTTATTCACTATAGTCGATCGCGATAGATAGTTTCCCTCAATCAAGGCTGCTTTTTTTTGGATTGGCTGGGTGAGCATCGAATACTAGTATGTATTGACCACGAAATTTTTGCGATATGTATAATATTATAATCTATAATCGCGATAATTGCTATAATTGCCGCTAAATTTAAATATATGTGAGACAAAATTAGGTCCAAGCCATTGAATAACATCTCAAGGGTGATGGAGGGAATCAGGAGGATGAATAAAACACATATTATTTAAACATATGGTCCAAATTGTATATTATGTTGATTTTAAGTATTGATTAAGAACACTCTGATATACGAAGGTGTGTAACTTATGGCAGATGATGTGAAGATATTGGGCATGCCACCTGAATCAGGGCGATGGCTGCTGATTATTATCGGAACAATTATCGAGCTTTGTCTTGGTGCTGTGTATGCTTATAGTATAATCAGCGTTCCTTTAAAAAAAATATTTACGGCTTCCGTCGCTGATGGGGGCTTTGGATTAACCGTTAGCGCCATGCAGATGTCGCTTCCTTACATCGCATCCCTGGCGTTTTTTGCCCTGACCATGCCATTGGTCGGCAAATACATTGAAAAATATGGACCGCGAAAAGTAGGAATGCTGGGCGGCGTTATCGTCGGCCTGGGCTGGATATTGGGATCCATGGCCACCTCACCGATGATGCTTACGATTTTGTACGGCGTTATCGCAGGTATTGGTGTGGGCATCGCCTACAACTGTCCCATCACCACCGCAGCCAGATGGTTCCCTGACAAGCGCGGCCTGGCCGTGGGATTGACCCTTCTCGGGTTCGGATTCTCCGCATACATCACCGGCAAAATGTCGGAGATAATCTCTACGAGCTTCGGCGGAGTTTTCGCTTCCATGAAAATCTTAGGCATAGCATTTCTGATCCTCATTGTGGTCCTCTCCATGTTCCTGGCATTCCCCCCTGTTGGCTGGTGCCCTCGTGGCTGGAAACCGCCTGTAGCGGCTGCCGGTGGCAAGAAGACAGATTATACGAGAGATGAGATGTCAAAGAACAAGGCGTTCTATGGCCTCTGGATATGCTATGTGATCGGTGCACTGGCCGGGCTTATGGCCATCGGAGTTGCCAAGCCAGCAGGCCTGGAAGTGGCAGCAAATGCGATGATCGCTGAAGCAGACATAACTCAGAAACTAACTGATCTCACTTTGATCTTCGCATTCTGCAATGCAGTAGGCAGGCCGCTATTCGGCACTCTGACCGATAAGCTCACACCACCCAGAACCGCTATATTGTCCTACGTGGTCATCATAGCGGCTTCACTGCTGATGTACACTAATCCGGCATCAATCACCATGTACACGGTTGCTTTCGCCCTGCTCTGGCTGTGCCTGGGCGGCTGGCTGGCCATTGCGCCAGCAGCAACAGCGAGCTACTTCGGCACCAAGGACTACGCCCGAAATTATGGCCTGGTCTACACCGCGTATGGTGTCGGCGCCATCATTGGAAATCTAATGGCAGGAGCTGCCAAGGACATGCTGGGCGGCTATGTCAATGTCTTCCCATATGTGGCAGTCCTTGCGGCAGTGGGCATTGTCGTGGCCGCTGTAATGGTAAAACCACCTAAAGCTGCTTAAAAGTACTATAAAAACATTATTTTTTTTGCTTATTATAATCATATATAGGGATTGTCTTTCTTTGCCTGTACTTTGGTTTTAACATACTAGCACCACATCGCTGGTTATTCTCCATTCTCTTTAAAAGGTATTGCCATAAACGATGATTTACAAAGCGACTTATCTGCTATTGTCGATAGATATAAATAATTTTGCACAATCAAAGCTGCTTTTTTGTATTTGGCAGGACGTGTATCGAATACTAATGTAAATTGACCATGATATTTTTGCGATATGTGTAATATTATAATCTATAATCGCCATAATCTCCGCTAAATTTAAATATATGAGAGACGAAATTAGGTCTAGGCCATTGAATAATTCTTCAAGGGTGAATGAGGGGATATGGGGTGATTAATAGAAGTAAAAATATTAAATTTCCTGGTAATGAATTTATATTATATTAATTTTAGGTATTGATTAAGAACACTCTGAGATACGAAGGTGTGTAACTTATGGCAGATGATGTGAAGATATTGGGCATGCCACCGGAATCAGGGCGATGGCTGCTGATTATTATCGGAACAATTATCGAGCTTTGCCTTGGTGCAGTGTATGCTTATAGTATAATCAGTGTACCTCTGAAAAAAGTATTTACGGCTTCCGTCGCTGATGGGGGCTTTGGATTAACCGTTAGTGCCATGGAGATGTCGCTTCCTTACATCGCTTCCCTGGCGTTCTTTGCCCTGACCATGCCGTTGGTCGGCAAATATATTGAAAAATATGGACCGAGAAAGGTAGGAATGCTGGGCGGCGTTATCGTCGGCCTGGGCTGGATATTGGGATCCATGGCCACCTCACCGATGATGCTTATGATTCTGTACGGCGTTATCGCCGGCATTGGTGTGGGCATCGCCTACAACTGTCCCATCACCACTGCAGCCAGATGGTTCCCTGACAAGCGCGGCCTGGCCGTGGGATTGACCCTTCTCGGGTTCGGATTCTCCGCATACATCACCGGCAAAATGTCGGATATAATTTCTGCAAGCTTCGGCGGAGTTTTCGGCTCCATGAAAATCTTGGGCATAGCATTCTTGATCCTTATCGTGGTTCTCTCTATGTTTCTGGTCTTCCCCCCTGCCGGATGGTGTCCCGCTGGCTGGAAGCCACCAGTAGCTGCTGCCGGAGGCAAGAAGACAGATTACATGAGAGATGAGATGGCAAAGAACAAGGCGTTCTATGGCCTCTGGATATGCTATGTGATCGGTGCACTGGCCGGACTGATGGCCATCGGAGTTGCCAAACCTGCTGGACTGGAAGTGGCAGCAAATGCGATGATTGCTGAAGCAGACATAACCCAGAAACTAACTGATCTCACTTTGATCTTCGCATTCTGCAATGCAGTAGGCAGGCCGCTATTCGGCACTCTGACCGATAAGCTCACACCACCGAGGACTGCCATATTGTCCTACGTGGTCATCATAGTGGCTTCACTGCTTATGTACACCAATCCTGCATCAATCACCATGTACACGATATCCTTCGCTCTTCTCTGGCTCTGCCTGGGCGGCTGGCTGGCAATTGCCCCTGCTGCAACAGCGAGCTACTTCGGCACCAAGGACTATGCCAGAAACTACGGCCTAGTCTTCACAGCATACGGTGTCGGGGCCATCATTGGAAATCTAATGGCGGGCGCTGCCAAGGACACGCTGGGTGGCTATGTTAATGTCTTCCCATATGTAGCAGTCCTTGCGGCAGTGGGCATTGTGGTGGCAGTTGTAATGGTAAAACCACCGAAAGCAGCTTAAATAAATTTATAAAACATTTTTTTTGTTTAGCCGTTGGTTTTTAGCATAATCGAGTTAATTGCTGATTTGTTCAGCCCCATTCAGGTGATATCTTCCGTGGCCTTTACTATGTATTCCGATAGCTTCGTCTGCGCCGCCATGCACTTCTCGCCCGGTATCTCCACGGGATAAAGTCCCGTCAGACATCCCATGCAAAGGTTCTCCTTGGGTATGCCCACCGCATCCACCAGGCCTTTGTGGCTCACGTAGCCCAGGGAGTCGGCGTTGATCACGGCTTCCACGCCAGCCACGGTCTTGAAGGCGGCAATCAGCTCCTCGCGGCTGGCCATGTCTATGCCCAGATAGCAGGGCGCCATGATGGGCGGGCTGCCTATGCGCACGTGCACCTTTTCAGCCCCAGCTTTTCGGACCATGTCCACGATTCTGCGGCTGGTGGTGCCGCGTACAATGGAATCATCCACCAAGACCAGCTTATGTCCCTCAATATTGGGCCGGATGGTATTCATCTTCAGGCGCACGGCCGTCTCTCGCATGCTCTGATCGGGCATGATAAAGGTCCTGCCTATGTAGCGGTTCTTCATCAGGCACTCCCGGTAGCTTATACCCGAGTACTGATGGTAGCCGACAGCCAGAGTAATCCCTGAGTCAGGAATGGGCGTGACGGTGTCCGCATTGGCTGGATGCTCTTTTGCTAAATTGGCTCCGATGTTCACCCGTACTTCGTAGATCAGTCGGCCGTCCATGATGCTGTCCGGCCGGGCGAAGTAAATGTACTCGAATATGCAGTGCGCCGGATGGGGAAGGCGAGAGAGTTGATACGACTTCATCTCGCCGTGCCTGATAACTACCAGCTCGCCGGGCATAACATCGCGAATGAGCCGTCCATTCAGAGTATCGATGGCGGCACTCTCCGAGGCCACCATAATGCCGGAATCGATCTCACCGATGCAAAGAGGTTTGATGCCCAGAGGGTCGCGCACGGCGAGGACCGTGTCCCCCCAGAGAAAGACGAGCGAGTAGGAGCCCACGATCTTTCGCATCAGGGCACGCACTGCTTCTTGCAGATCATAGCGCAGAAGCTCTTTTACAAAAAGGTGAGCTATAACCTCGGTGTCCGAGGTAGAATAGAAGATGTCTCCTGCCAACTCCAGGTTCTCCCGGAGCTGGCAGGAATTCACCAGATTACCATTATGAGCTATGGCAATAGCTCCATCTTTGAATTTAACCAGCAGAGGCTGGCTGTTTTCTATGCACGATCGACCTGATGTGGGATATCGGACATGACCGATGCCCACCTGGCCACGCAGCAACGCGATTTGGGCATCGTCGAATACCTCGGAGACAAGGCCCATGCCCCTATGGGTGCGTATGGCCTTGCCGTCATGCACCGAGATGCCAGCTGCCTCCTGTCCCCGGTGCTGCAGGGCATAGAGGGCATAGTAAATGGACTTAGCTACATTATTGCCCGTCTCATTGAAGGAAATCCCGACAACGCCGCAGGCATCGTGCAACTTTAAACCCCTAGTAATCTGCCTTTCTCATCCACTTGTAACTTCCCATTCGCAGCTTAGTTGAATTGCCAAAGCCACAATGAACGCATACTTTTCTCTTGAAATTGAACGATATGCTGCCACAGCGTCTGCATCGGATATGCGAACTCTTGTGGCGCTTGCCCATAGAAGGAGTACCTTTCGTCATCTAGAACACCTCAAGGTGAAATATATACTACGTTATCTCCTCGCACGATTACAGTTCCAATCTTGCGTGCGACCGCCCCTTCTGCTACCTCTTCAGTTTTTTCGAGCACTAGGTTCATGTGGATATCATAACCCTGCAGCTCTCCCCGAAAGACCCTTCCGTCCTTTAGCTTAACTATGACAGGCCCATTCAGTGATTCATTCAGAATATCAAGCGGTCTCTGACCCATTAACCTCTCTCCAGCGATGATAACCGCAAAAGGCTTCAAATTCCAAACGTGCTCGTTGCATATTTAAACCTATCGGGATATTCTGTTGTGCATGAAGATAAAATCCAGGCATCACCTCAAGGGGAGCGACGCTCGGAAGGTAATTGCAAAGATAGAGCCCTTGCTGGACGATCCTTCTCGCCTGCGCAAATCATCGCTAGAGATGGCGATAAGCGACGAGGGGGTAGATCTCATCTTCGTAGATGGCCGGCCTTTGATGATGATTGTGGAAGAGCAGCCCTTCTTCACCGTTCTCGGGGCCATTGAACTTATGCCGAAGAAGAGGCTGGTAGTAGTAGATGCGGGCGCGGTACGCTTTGTGGTGAATGGGGCGGACATCATGAAGCCCGGCATAGTCTCTGCCGATCCGGAGATAGCAGTCGGCGACCTGGTGGTGATCATAGAGGAGAGACATCAAAAGCCTCTGGCCATAGGCCGGGCCATGGTAGCGGGAACGGATATGAAGGGTGAGGGAAAGGCGGTCAAATCGCTGCACCACGTTGGCGATGCGATATGGAATGAGCTGGAGGAATGAAGGTTGGAAGAAATTGGAGCAATGATCGGCAAGGGGTTTGGTGTCTGGAGGAGCAACTTAAACCTATGTATCCCTTTCCTTCTCAGCATATTTGTCACCATGCTGATCTTAGTGCCCTTCCTGGCAGCGTTCTTTATGACCTCCATGCCCATGGAGAGCATGAATGTAGCTTCGCTGCAAAATGATGCAAAGATGCAAGAGCTGCTGGATCAGATGCAAGGATCTTTGGGTAGCCTTGCGATGGACAAGATCCTGCAGATTGCAGTATTCTTCATGGTGCTGGTTGTGCTCTTGTCTCTGGTCAGTGCATTCTTCACAGCAGGGGCCATCGGTATGGCCAAGCAGGCTCTGGAGAACGGAAAATCAGATACGAGTGCCATGTGGTCTGCCGGAAAGAAGCATTTCATTAATATGTTCCTGGCAACCCTGCTGATGGGGCTCCTGACACTGGTTGGCCTGATCTTCCTTTTGCCGGCCCTGGCGCAGGGGACGACGTCTATGCAATCGGATCCGCAGGCGATGGGCCTGCTGGCAGTGGGCCTGCTCCTGTTCATACTTTATGTTCTGGTCCTGTCTGTGATCCTGGTCACGATGCCTTATGCCCTGGTAGTGCAGGGCTTGGGGCCCGTGCAGGCCGTTTTGGAATCCACGAATTTTTTCCGGTATAACAAGTTTGATGTGGTAATTCTCTGGCTGGTAGTAGCGGCCTTATCTTTGGGCCTGCAGATGATGGCAGGCGCATTTTCCACGGGCGAGGGGGCAGGAGGCGAGCCCCTCTCAGCGATCACGGGCATTGTGAATCTGCTGGTTTTAGCGCCCCTATCCAATCTCTGGTGGACAAGGCTTTATATGAATAGAAAAGGGATGCTAAAAGTCGATGAGGTGAAGGATCCGTGGTGAATCTTCCAAATTTGAAATATGCAGATCTCATTTTGCGCTTTCGGCAGTACACACTGATGCAACAGGCAGTCATTGCCGGTATTATGGTTCTATTGGTATACATCCCGTATTCCTACTTTTTGTTGAATTTAAACATCGTAGAATCCATCAGCATGGCGATATATTCAGCCATCCTGTTCATAGTAGTGTATTATATCACATCATCAATTATTACGAAGAAGAGCAAGCAGTTGGCAAAGCAATCCGTAGGGCCAAAGAAGGGACTTCGCAATAAATAAGTATAAGTCTGCTGTCGCACACAATACTCTGCGAGGGTTTTGTTGATGGAGCTAAAGATCGTAGATATAAAAATTCCAGAGGGAGCGAATCTGATTTTAGGGCAGAGCCACTTTATCAAAACGGCTGAGGATATCTATGAGGTCATGGCGGGCACAATCCCGGCTGCAAAGTTCGCCGTCGCTTTTTCCGAGGCAAGCGGCGACTGCCTGGTGCGCACGGAGGGCAACGATGAAGACCTCATCGATGCGACCAGACAGAATTCTCTGGCCCTGGCCTGCGGCCATACCTTCGTGGTGCTGATAAAGGGAGCTTTTCCGATCAACGTCTTGAACGCCGTCAAGGCCGTGCAGGAGGTCTGCGGCATCTTCTGCGCCACAGCCAATCCCTTGCAGGTCGTCGTGGCCGAGACGGAGCTGGGTAGAGGAATTATGGGCGTCATCGACGGCTTCTCGCCGAAGGGTGCTGAGAGTGCCGCTCAGGTCGAGGAGAGGCGCAAGCTGCTCCGGAGGTTTGGATATAAACTTTGATCTGGCTGTAAAAAACGGCAGGGTTTTCACAGCCATTGGGCAAATGAGCATAGACATCTGGATCAAAGATGGACGAATTGCGGCCATGGGCGGAGCGCACCGGGCCGAGGAGAGAATCGACGCGACAGGCATGCTGGTCCTGCCGGGTGCCATCGATGCCCATGTGCACTTCCGGGATCCTGGGCCCAATTACAAAGAAGACTGGGCCAGCGGCTCGGCTGCTGCAGCAGCGGGGGGCGTGACCACGGTAATCGACCAGCCCAATACCATTCCTCGCACACTGGATGCCCGCTCTTTTGCAGAGAAGCTGGAGATCGCCAGACATCGTTCTCTGGTAGACTTCTGCCTTAATGGGGAGCCTGGAAAAATCGATGAGCTGGCGGCAGCCGGTGTGGCTGCCATAGGCGAGATCTTTTCCTATGAATACAGCGATGAGACTTTGCAGAAAATCCTTGTAGAAGTGGAGCAGGCGGGAATGCTGGCCAGCCTTCATGGCGAGGACGGATTGATCATAAAAGAGAATACCGCCCCACTATTGGGCCGGCATGATCCGGAGGTTTACTCCCAGGCGCGACCTGCGGCAGCCGAGGCTGCGGCCATAGAGAAGGCCCTGGCCTGGTCGAATCATCTGCATATCTGCCACCTCAGCTCGGCCCAGGGGCTGGAAATTGTAGCCCAGGCAAAGAGAAGAGGACGAAATGTGACAAGCGAGGTGGCGCCCCACCATCTATTGCTCAACATGCAGGACTACAAAAAACAGGGCTCCTACCTGAAGATGAATCCGCCCCTGAGAAGCCGGGCGGACAACGATGCCCTCTGGCAGGGCCTGCGCTCCGGCACGATCGATATTCTGGCCTCGGATCATGCGCCGCACCTGCCTGAGGAGAAGATGGAGGACATCTGGGAGGCGCCGGCTGGGGTGCCGGGCGTGGAGACCATGCTGCCCCTGATGCTCTTTGCTGTTAAAAGAAACCTGATCAGCCTGGAGAGACTGGTGGATGCAATGGCTTTTAGGCCTGCCCGCATCTTCGGCCTGTCCGGCAAGGGCTCCATCGATACGGGCAAGGACGCCGATCTGGTGATTGTCGACCCCAAGTCCATTTCGCAAATAGATGCCGATCGGCTGCACAGCCGGGCGGAGTGGACGCCCTTCCAGGGAAGAAATGCAATCTTTCCTCAAATGACCATAGTTCGGGGAAACGTTGTCTACGATGGTGATTTCCCAGTCTCTCCGGGCTATGGCCGCTTTTTGGGACGGCCACGGATAATGCAAAAGGTTTTATGATGGCAACGACATTATTTTGAGCATGAAATCCGATTCCTCAGGGAGCAGCGATCTGGAACGTGTGATCGGCAGGGCGGCCGTTGAGGCTGCCAGGATGTCCAGCCAGGCCAGCCAGGCGGCCAAGAAGATTCTGGGAGATGTGAGCAGCGAGATTAGCGAGGCCAAGAGCAGCGATCATGCCCCCATTGATCTCATCGAGACGGAAGATGAGCTGATCGCCCTGGTGGCTCTGCCGGGTGTCAGCAAAGAGAAGATAGATCTGCGTGTGACGGAGGACAGCCTCTACGTCGATGCCAAGGCCACTCCCAGGGAGGGGAAATATCTGCGCAGGGAGATGGGCACAATGGGCTATAAGCGAGATATCAAGCTGCCCATAGAGGTCAAGCCGGAACAGGTAAAGGCCAGCTTCAAGGACGGCATATTAGAGGTGCATCTTCCCAAGCTTGTGGTCGTAAACGCGCAGAGGGTGCAGGTGGATTAGACGCTAAAGCCCTCTATGCAGATCAATCTTTTTTGCGCGATATGATGCAGAATAGAAAAAAAAGAAAAAAATTCTAAATCAATATGCACTATCCAGGCTCTCCGTCGTGATCACCTGGTAGGTGTAATTGATGGCTGTCTTCTGCCGTGGCGCGAGCTGTAGCTTCCACTTCAGGCTGGTGGCAGTGCTCTCGGCTGGCTTGGGCGTGACGGAGACTATCACTGCCTCCTGGGGGACGGTGTCTGTTGCCTCCAGCGCCGCCGTGCGGTCCAGGTTGCTCTTGATCTTCAGATAGTAGGTCCAGGTCTCAGTGGTCTCTTTTACGGTGTGATTTCTTGCACCTGTTCCGATCTCCCTGATATTCTCGGTTATATTGTAGTCCAGGAGTTTGCGCTCCACCTTCAGATCGGCTGAGGGGCCCACTACAATAGAGGCGTTGGTGCCGGCTGGAGTGTAGGGCATGTAGATGGTGGAGACGTACTCGTCATTTCTGTAGAGCATTGCTTTTCCCGTCGGCCATGGATTGGTCAGGGTGTTGTTGGCCCGGATCTCCTCCTTGGCTGGGCCTTCTGTCTGGCTGGAGGCATCCCAGGTGTAGATTCTCACCAGGGGCGACTCTTCCTCGAAGAGAGGAAAGCCTATCTCCTTGTCCATGACCAGGTCTTTTCGCCCATCCAGCTCGAAGATGTAGAGCGTCTCCAGCTCGCCGGTGGCCGGTGCGACTGCATAGTCCATGGCCGCGGCCATGGGGGCCGCTTCCGCATATCGCTGATTTATCTGGGGCGCGGCCTTGGCAAGATAGGTCTCCACGGCCAAAGGCAGGCCCGCCACCAGCTTGAGCCGCACGTTCTTGAGATCCTCTCCGCCGCGATTATTGAGCACGGCATTGGCCTTCACCAATACGGAGTCACTAAGAAGGTGCAGGTCGTACACCGGCTCCCAGGTGGCGGCATTGTACATGAGATAAGAGAGGTCAAAGCTCTGCGATCCCGGCGCGGAGATGTTCAGAGTGTAGACGGGATTGGCATCGTAGACCACCCGCTCCTGGGTGGCGTTGCTGACGGAAAGGAGCACTGAGCTTTGCTCGGCCTTTTCCGGAACGTTGATCACAAATTTGTGCACGCCGTCGGTTACATCCAGGCTTCCGGTTCGTTTCACTGCCATCAGGCCGTCCGGATAGATGGTGACGGAGTCCACCGGCAGGGTGATGGCGGTGGTAGCCTCGACCGACTGAGAGCTATCGACTGATGCCAGGGCGGCTGGCAAGCAGAGCGATAGCATCAAAAGAACTGCAAAGGATTTCAAATTGACACCTCCAGATAAAATTGCATGCTAAGTGTATTATAACTTATCATGAAATGTCGGTAGAAAAAGAGATGATTGCAGAGATCCGATTTCTGCTAAAGATTTTCAATTGGAACCGGTTCTATAAAGTCGGCAAGCTGAAAGTTGAAGATCCTGGAGTAAAAATAAAGCTCCGCATCAAGCGCTCGCTTGATATTCTCAGCCTGTCTGAAGCCATGCTGTTCCCCCTCAAATTCAACTAATGAAACAGGCAGGCCTTTAGAGCGCAAAGCATCAAACATCATCCTGGCTTGATTGGGCGGGACTATTTTATCCTCAAGGCCCTGGAAGAAGATCACGGGGCATGATAGTCGCTCCGGAAAATAGAGGGGGGAGCGTTCTCTATAAAGATCGCGGCGCTCGGGATAGGGACCCACCAGCCTATCAAGATATCGCGACTCGAACTTATGGGTCTCCTTCGCGAGAATTTCCAGATCGCTTATGCCGTAATAGCTTGCACCGGCCTTGAAGGTGCTGCGGAAGGTGAGGGCGCTAGGCGTCGTGTAGCCGCCGGCACTGCCACCGCGAATGATGAGCCGATTGCTGTCAACCTCCCCCCTTTCGGCTAAGGTGAGTGCTCCATTCACGCAGTCATCGATGTCAACAATGCCCCATTTACCATTCAAACGCTCCCGGTATGCTCTGCCATATCCAGTGCTACCGCCGTAATTCACGTCCATTACCGCAATACCCCGACTGGTCCAGTACTGGATCCTCAAATTGAGGGCGCCGGAAGCGGCACCGGTCGGTCCACCATGGCTGATAACGAGCAAAGGCGGTCGCTCTCCAGGTGGAGCAGCAGAGTCCCTGTTTTGCGGCCTGTAATAGAATGCATGTGCCAAGAGGCCCTGATTTGTTGGATAGGCTATGCTCTGAGGCAGGGAAAGATAATCCTCATTTATTGCTACTTTGCTGGAACTGCGCAGTATCTCCATCTTTTTTGAACGGATGTCGAGCTTTACGATGGATGTAGCTTCAGTTGGCGAGCCGGCAATAAAAACTACATAATCGCTGGAAGCTCTTACATCCGAGATCTCTGTGAATGGTATCTCTATAGGATCGATCTCGCTGCGAGTTGTATTGAGGCTTGCCAGCTTCCATATCCCGTCTCTCGTAAAAGCGCAGATTATGTGATCCGGGGAGACAAAGGAATAGGTAGACAGCCTGAAACGCCACTGAGGCCTTGCGAACTCCGCCTCCATTCCAGTAAGGGCCTCTGGATGTCCATTGTGCCAGCGGTAGAGGTTCCACCATCCTGTCTTATCCGATGCAAAATGCAGGACCCCGCCACTAGACCACTCCGGCTGGAAGATGGATTCTTCAAGGCCTCCGGCCACAAGCTCAGCTCTGCCTAGCGATCCATCTCCATCCAATTCGCTGACCCATAGCTCGGTTCCATCCCAGGGCATATTGGGATGCCTCCAGGAGAGCCACGCCAGACGGGTCCCATCAGGGCTCAAGCGAGGAGAGGAATAAAAGTCGTACCCTTGGGCCAGGACTTTTTTGCTCTCTCTTCCATCCAGATCGATCGCTATCAAAGAGTTGATCGCCTCTTGACCGGGGATGCTGTGATCTTCGCAAACGCAAATCATCTTGTTGCGGCGGACATCAATTACACCGTCTGCATAGCGCAGATCACCTGCAGGGGTAATGGGCTGAGGACTTGAGCCCAGATCTTGACGGTATAGCCGCTGATCTGCAAAGTTGGAGAAGAATATGGTGCGGTTGAAAACTGCATAAGCTCCGCCGCCGTACTCATGGACGCGGGTTCTGGCGTTGAAGGGGGCAGGTGTTATATCATCGATCTCGCCCTCTGAGGTCCTTCTCACAATGACGCATCTTCCCTCCTCGGCAGGACGCGACTCGATCCAGTAGAGGTCAGAGCCATCGAGAGCGATCTGCTCCAGGCCCAATGTCTCAGAGGCGATGAGATCGGAGGTGATGGGCGATTTCCATGAGCCATATGACACAGGTTGTAGCATAATCATTTTTCCTTCCTTTATAAATCTTGACTATCCTTAGCAAACTGAACTGATAAGTTGATGGGTTCATGCCAACGAGGTGTCTGGGATTGCTACGTATCTAGTCTAGTCCTTGGAAAATTCATCTATGAGGTCCCTGAATCGATCCTTTAATCGAGTTTCGTTCCGAATGAATTCGAAGTCCGGCTGGAATTTGATTTCTTTAGCGTTTATTTCCCTTCTATCAAGAGCCTTCTGAAGCAGAGATAAGGCTTCATTGGCATCACCACACACTGCGTGATATCGAGCTTTCGTATATTCTGACTTGCCTTGTATATCTTTTCGAATGGTTTCACATAGCTCAGACCGTGTTTGCCGATCTCGATCTCCTTCTCCGATCTCTTTTGCGTAATACTTAGTCAGCAGCTTTCTATTAATGAGGCTAACCTCTTTCGGATTAAGACGGTCAAAGCTATCCAATTCGGTTTTGCTGTATAATTGAGCATTTTTTGCAGAAAGAAACGTGTTAAGTAATTTGATGATTTTCTTTTCTAATTTTTCCAAGTATTCTGCGTTGTTCTTTGAATTGGATTGTCGTTCCAACAGAGTCCAGTTTTCTAAAAATATCTCTCCGGGGTAAAACTTCGTTGACATGGTTTCCTCTTCGAATTGTAACATATCATCATCTATTTTCTCCCCCAATTTCCGGAGATGATCGGAAACCGTGTCTTTTTCACTTTTGAGCTTTAAAGCCATGCTCTTAATATCTCTTATGTCGTAAAATGAAAAAAAATTTTCAGATATTCCTTCTTCTTCATCGAGCTTTCTTCGTATGGCTGCCTCAGATATTCGTGGATCTATTTCTTTCTTTTCTAATTTAGCTTCATTTGACAGTTTAATAAACCACGGCTCTTTTTCAACGTTCTCCCAATCGGGATCCACCTCGAACCACTTCGTATTGACCTGTTTTTTTTCTATCGCAATTCTGAGCAACTCGCGCGCCTTATTTTTATTGCCGCAATTTATCTCAAAGCAAGCACGATTATATTCGTTTTGACCTTCTCTCGTTAGCCACTTGTACCTTTGAGCCATCTCTATCGCCGTATCTGCCTCATCTTTTGCCCTCCTCTTGGTGTAAATACGAGCAAGGGCGGCATGAACTGAGACAAATTTAGGGCGTAATTCGACAGCTTTGCGATATGCTTCTTCGGCTTGGTCCCTCAATTCACTGGCCTGTCTCAGTAATATTTCTTTAGATTCACCTTCTTTTTCAGCCTCTCTCTCTAGCTTCCTTGCTTTGGCTTCTAAGGTTATTCCGTAGTGACCCCAGACATATCCATTATCCATTTTAATGTCAAAATACAATAAAAAATATTTTATAGCTTCGTCATAACGGTTTATATTGCGAAGTGATCTTGCTTTCATAAAATAAATATCAGCCTTCATATTATGTTCTTCAACTGAATCTTTTAGCTTCAGTGCATTATTATAGCATCGAATGGCTTCTTGGTCAAGACTCAAAAAACAAAGGGTAACTCCCCAGGAGTACCAAGCAAGTGCAGAATCCGGCCTCAGTGTGACGGCATATCGTGCTAATTTCTCAGCATCATCATTTTTCTTCATGTTGAGATAAGCTATTCCTACGGAAAATAGCAGGTAAAGAGGTGCGTTGAAATATGGCTCCTCAGATGACGCTTCTAACACATGAATCCTTGCACGATCAAGCTCGTTGCAGTCTTTGTTATGATTAAATTTTTGGAGGGATTCCCTTGCCTCTGTGAAATACTTAAATACTCTCCAATTGCTGGGCAGATCATTTTCAATCTCTTTTCGGTCATCATCCTGAGTCCGATCATTCCTTTTTGACTTCAATTGCTCAAAGGCGATCTGAAATGATAGATCGGTAACAAGGCATGGGAGAATGTTATTAAGTACTTCAATAGAATTCTTTTGCTTTGATCGAAGCTGCCATGAGCTATTTTTCCATTTCATATGTGCAGCAAGGCTAATCTCATTACCATATTTTCGAAGGCAGCCCGTGACTATCAGTCCTGGATCGGTTCCTGGGCATATCTGTTTGAGTAATATCATTATGTTGCCAACTGGAAGAGATGTTGCCCCAAATTCGAAATTTCCAATAGTCTCTATATTTTTAGTAAAATTTTCTCCTTCTGGATTGATTCTCGGATAAATTTGAGGAAAAACCATTTTTTCTCTAAGCTCATAATTTGGTTGAATCTCAGCCAAATTTATTTCACCCATATGCGACATAGTCGTAGAATATTGGCGTACCATATGAATCCGGTTAATTCTCTTGAGTTCAGTGATAAGCATTTCAGCAATTGCCTTGCCGCTTACCTTCTCAGTACTCGGATCGACTTCAAATGGAAGAATCACTATTCCCTTTTCTGCCTTGAAGATGCCCATCAGAAGAATGCCAAGGAGAAGCAGAGCAACAATTCCTAACGTAAACCAGAGATCATTGGAGTTTAAATCTGCGCCGTTTTTTAGAAAATCTAGATTAGCATTGATATCAAAGATGCTTAACAGTCTGGCAACTGCAATTAAGATAAAGGCTACAACATACACTATAATTAGAAACACCAATATTCTTATTAAAATGTAAGATATCACTTCAACTGATTTCATAAAAAAATAGTTATTATATCGTTTCTATATTCAGAAATGGAAATGAAGTTATATATATTATTAATAAACCTTTGCGATTTGTTTTTCGCGTCCATGCTATTTCGCCGTATTTACAATGTAGTTCTAGGTTATCACTCTTTCGATAATGCAATTTTCTAAGATAGTCATACAAAATCTTCAAAAAGCCATCGGATATTAGTATCGTTTTCTAAAACTGTATTATAAAATTCATCATTTTAGTGAAATATGCTCCGATCGACAGAGACTGAATGAAGAGATGATCAAAATGCATACTATTGATTTCAAATGCTGTCTCTGCCGACTACCGACGTAATCCTTATATCGATACATCCGTTTCAAATACGCAGATTTCACATTGGTGTTCCCATGTTTCTTGATTTTATGAGCGAGGTCGAGGGCCTTCTGCATGCCGCCCTCGGTTCCTGTGGCTACAAGGTAGAGGAAGGAGTAAACAATCTGGGCTTGGACGTGAGCCCTCACGCTGATTTGGCTTCGTCCGTGGCCTTCCGGCTGGCCCCACTGCAAAAGAAGAGCCCGATGGCCATTGCCAGAGAGATCCACCAGGCCATCACCCAGAATTGCAATTACGTCGATCGGGTGGAGCTTTCCGGCCCCTATCTCAACTTCTTCATGAACCAGAAGTTCCTGGACACAGTCCTGAGCCAGGCCCTGGCCGACAACGCCTGGACCGGGCGCATGAGTGAGAAGGTCATTGTGGAGCACACCTCCGCCAATCCCGACGGGCCGCTGCACGTGGGCCACATCCGCAATTCCGTGATCGGCGATACCTTGGTGCGAATCATGCGCCGGGCGGGCTGCACCGTGGATGCGCAGTATTACGTCAACGACATGGGCCGCCAGGAGGCCATGGTGGTCGTGGGCCTGGATCACTTCCAGCTCGACGGCAGCAAGGCCGACCATGCCGTAGCCAAGGTCTACATCGCCGCCAACCGTCTCATGGAAACCAATCCCGAGATCCGGGATGAGGCAGATCAGGTTATCCAGCGCTACGAGGCAGGCGACGAGGAGACTGTGGCCAAAATCCAGAGCGCCATCAAGTACGCCATCGGCGGAATCGAAGATACACTGCACCGCATGAACATCCGCCACGACAGCTACCACTGGGAGTCGGAGTTTGTGCGAAAAGGCGATGTGGCCGAGATTGTAGGCTTGCTCGAGAAGACGGGGCTTACGGAATATGAGGAGGGCGCTTTTCAACTCGATCTCACCGGCCACGGCTTTGAGAAGAAGATGGTCCTCAAGAGGACAAACGGAACCTCGCTTTACATCACCCGCGACCTGGCTTACCACCGCTACAAGTCCCAAAACTCAGACCGCCCCGTGGATATCCTGGGGGCCGACCACAAGCTGGTCTCCGGGCAGCTTCGCACCGCGCTGCGCCTCTTGGGCATTCGCGAACCCGAGGTGGTCATTTTTGAATTCGTCTCGCTTCCTACGGGCTCCATGAGCACCAGGAAGGGCAAGTTCATCTCTGCCGATGAACTGCTGGATGAGGTGGAAAAACAAGCTTATGAAGAGGTCCGGTTGAGACGCCCGGAGGAGAGTGAGGCATTCTTGAAAGTTGTGGCGGCTCAGGTGGCGACAGGTGCTGTGCGCTACGACGTGGTCAAGGTCTCTCCGGACAAGGCTACCACCTTCGACTGGAAGCAGGCCCTGGACTTTGAGAAGCTATCCGCGCCCTTCATCCAGTACTCACATGCCCGCGCCTGCAGCATCCTGCGCAAGGGAGAGGAGGGACAGGATGGCTCGGTTAAGGTCCAGGCCGATCTGCTCACAGGCGAAAACGAGATCGCCCTCATCAAGAAGATCGCAGAGTTTGATCTGGTCATCGACAGAGCCGCCCGGGAGCTCAAGCCCCATCAACTGGCCACGTACGCCCGCGAGCTGGCGGAGAGCTTCAACCACTTCTACCGCTACAGCCCGGTGCTGGATGCCGAGCCGAAGCTGCGACAGGCAAGAATGGCCCTGGCAAGAGCCGCCAAAAATGCCCTGCGAACAACCCTGGAGACTCTGGGCATTGACGCATTAGAGACGATGTAAATGCGTCTTAGCCACTATTTTTGGGCTACAGCATTCGCCTCAACATTTCTTATGCTATTGGCACAGTCGGTCTGGGCAATGCCAGAGGGAAACCCGGTCTGGACAGAGGAGCCCTTGATAAGCGCCACTGAGCAGCCACAGGAACTGAGTGTGACAACCCTATCCGATCCTATATTCTTCAACCTGAGCGGCAATGAGCCCCAGTCCATCCGCCTGGGAGATCGGCAGTTAAATTACTCGGATTACATTTCAGGTGCCTCTTCTACATCTCTTTCCAGCGAGCTATGGATCCGAAAGGGTGCGGTCTGGAGCCGGTTTAGCCAGGTCACGGCCGGCGAAGATGTAGACCTGATTGTGCACACTCCCCAAGACGGCAGCGGCGATATCTATCTCATATCCTATACTAATAGTACCATCAAGCACTGGAATTTTAAACTCCTGGCCGGATACTATCGGCTCAGACTGTTGCCGGAGGAGAGCGGCAGGATCTTCATGCTGCTGGCCCAGGCAAGCGAACCGGGCAATGCCCTCATTCTGGATGTCCTGCCCAGGCAAAGCGAGCAGTCGTTCTCGCCATTGGACGTGAATTCAATCTTGATGGGTGACGCTTTTGTTACCATAAAATCTCAGAGAATCAAGGGCTACGATGTCTATGTGGACGGCGTCTTTTACTGTAACGATAACAGCGATGGGTCCCTGGACGGAATAGCCAGCTTGACAATCGGTGGGGACAAGACCCATACAATTACCATCTCTCAGAGGGACGGCCAGGGTGGCATCATCAACAAGAACGAGCATACGAAAAACTTCAAGCGGGAGACTGCTTACACTTTGCGGATGGATTAACGGCTTTGGCAAATAAAAAAGATCATTGGCCACTTTGCTAAATCTGCTGAAGTGGCCGGATGTGTCCATTTCTCTGGCTATCTGGCCAAGGCTCACCGGACGTTGGATCTGCCTTTGCTGGCCATCATGAAGGCAAAGTCGGCCCTGGTATCGGTCTTCTTGCCGTCTGGGATGCGGCCGTAGGTGAAGTCGCTATAAGAGTCGTCGCTCTGCTGAGATGTCTTGTCTACCTCAACCCCGGTGGCGTCATAGAGAAATACGGTTCCGTTGCCGGTAGCAACCCAGCTCTCCTGACCGTCAAAAGCCAAGAATCCCTTGGGCTCGATGCTGCCTTTCAGGGGAATGGGCCCCTCCCAGGGTTTGTCAACGATATTGATCATCCAGCCGGTCAGATCCACGGCTGCATCCCCTGTATTATAAATCTCTACCCATACGGTGCCGTTGTCGGGCGGGCTTAGCTCAAACTCATTGATGACCACGTCGCACATGCAAAGACCGCAGATGGCCAAAAGGCCGCTGAAGACTAAGAGTGCCTTGATACCGATTCCTGATTTAAGCTTCATTTTCTTTTCACTCCCTTCATATTAGCGTATATTTGATTCACCCTTGGTGGCAGAGCCCAGGCCCCAGTCTCCGTCTGTATTTGTATCGTAACCATCGGGATGCCTGCCGTAGGTAAAGTCGTTGTTCATGGTGTCCAGCCGGTTGGCCGTTTTGTCCACTATCTCTCCAGATGCACTGTAAAGTGTGGCATATCCACCGTCATTATGATTCCAGGAAGACTGGCCGCTATAGACATAAAAGCCCTTGGCCGGCAGCATAGTCCCAGCGGGCACAGCGGGGAACTTTCCTACCCAGCTTCCGTCAGTGATCTCGGCCGTCCATGCGCTGATGTCCATGCTCTCGTTATCTGGGTTGTAAATCTCAACCCAATCCACCCCGCCTTCCGGGGGATTTAGTTCCATCTCGTTTATGACAACCGATGCAGCAGAGCTTATGGTTAAAACCATCAACGCTGCTACAAAATTGAGCGCCTTTGAAGTTGATCTCACTGCTTTTTCCTCCACTCATGCTTTATCCAAAATTGTACTCGATCAGTACAATATCCGTGACTACGATTTCGAGTATATTACTATATCGGATCTTCTATATTGGATCTGCTTTTACCGTATAGAAACAGAGAAAGCTTGGGAAACGACCGGACTATTCGGAAAAACGACTGGAAAACGGCTAAATAGTTTGAGTGATATAAACGCGGATAAATATTCTGAAGTTGCAAAGGGAGTTAAAAGAAAACTAGCAATGAGGTGGATTGGATGAAATTTGAGAAATTGGAGAATAGATCGGTGCCTCTTGGAAAGATGCTGCTTTTTTGCTGCATCGCGCTTGGCCTAATGACTGTGTTTTCCGCTGCGGTCGCCCAGGAAAAAGACGTTTGCACAGGAGCGGAGATGGGCAGCTATGCCAAACTTGTCTTCTGTCTTCCGTCGCAGGTAGTTGTGGAGCCAGAAACGATGGCAGAAGCAAATTATACCGGCGGAAGAGAGGTTGCGGCATCAATGTTGCTGGACGGAAACAGGGTCGAACTGCATCTTCTCTATCCCTGCCTGGCACCACAAAAAGAGCTGGAACCCGCAGAGCTAAAGCCTTATCTGGAAGCTTTTGATCCTATCATGGCCCAGGCCACGTATAATGAATCGGAGATAGGACCGGCTCTCTTGGGGCAGATAGGAAATCGGAACCTCATCGCTTACCAGCCGAACAATCTGACCGTAGCCCTGGTATTGACGGATATAAACATGAGCGCGAAGATGATGGCGTCCTTCCTGGGCAATTTGAGCATAGTCGTAAATGAAGGCGTTACGCCACCCGGCAATTGCCCGGATACCACGGAGACTGCCGTCGCTCCAGCCGAAGCCGAGGTCCAGAATACTGCTTCCAGCCAGGTTACAGATAAAAAGATGACTCCTGCTGAGAAGATGAAGGCTGATAAGGAAAAACTTCAAGAGATGATGGAAGCAGCAAGGAAAAAATTGTGAAGAAACTAGGGCAAAAAAATTGCCAGAGATAGCTGCATTCCCACGATGCAGCAGGCCGGGTCTGCCGTTCCTCTGGCCATCCCGGCTCAAGCCATTTATTTTAAGGAACTCTGAGGCGCCGATTTTGCAGGGACGAAACCTAAACATTTTGCATGTATTTTCCTTGCGAAGAGGCGAAGGTTCATAAGCCAAGCATCCCAATTCACCATGAAATATCGCAGGGGGATTTGACATAAAATTTATAACTCTTTATCTGATTGCATGCTTTTTGTTGCTGGCCCAGGGGGCCGCAGTGAATGATAAATACGAATCAATTGATGACCTTCTGGCAATGAATTTAAGCAACCAGACGACACAAAATCACACTGCATTAAATTACACAACCGTTAACTCACCAGACTTTAATTCATCAAAAATAGTGTCTTCTTTTTTTAATTATTTGGATTTAAACTCCACAAAGCTTAACTCATCAAAATCCGGCTCACAAGATCTTAATTCCTCTGAGTTCGCGTTTGAAGATCTTGATTTTGCAGACAACTATTATGATTCCGACTTTTACTCACAGATGCCTAGTGAGCCGGAAGTTATCAGCCTGGCATTTCCCGCAACCGATCTCAACGGGGACAATGCCACAGACCTTCTGGTCATGAACATCAGCAGTGATGCCGACACAGGAGCCTTTAATTCAGAGATAGCGGCTTTCAGCGGCGGCAACGGCAGCATATTATGGCAAAAAGAGTATCCCGGCTCCCTGGTATTTGCACAAACCGCGGGTGACCTCAATGGCGACGGCCAAACGGATGTCATGATAAACGAAATCCTGGCTGCAGAGAGCCTCATCCCTTACAGCAGCGTTTCAGTCCTTGACGGCAGCAATGGCACTGTAATTTGGAGCCGGTCCCGGCTGCTGGCCATGACATTTGCCTATCCAGTTAAAGATACCAGCGGAGACAATGCCTCTGAGTTTATGGTGCACGTATTCGGCATGGACAGCATGAACAATAGCATATTCACCAGCATTGCCCTGGTAAGCGGCTGCAATGGCACAGATTTGGATGAGAGAGTCTTTTCCGATGCCCTGGCAATCGAATATCCGGCAGGCAACCTCACAAACGACCTTGTGCAAGACAGCATTGCCGCGATTTATCAATTGAACGGATCGGTGACAAGCGAGGGCGTTGGCGAAGAGGCCCCTCTGAACATCACGGCCACCATATTTGAGGCCAGAGACGGCCAGGAGCACAAAATGCTCTGGAACCACAGCTTTGCCGGCCCGGCCCTGGCTATGCCGGTGATAGATCTGACCGGCGACGGGCGTGATGAACTGGTAGTCTATCTCATGAAGTATGAGCAGAACGGTTCACTTAGTAGCGATATCGCCATTCTTCGGGGCTCGGATGGAAAGTTGCTCTGGCAGCAATCGTTTGCCGGTCTGGTCTTCGTCGTGGCCGGCCCGGACCTGACCGGAGAAGGACAGCGAGACCTGATCGTCTACAAGCTGGGTGAATCTGAGAGCGCGAAGGTGCTGGCGGTCAAGGGTGACGATGGAAGGCTGCTGTGGAGCCGAGAAGGGATGATATTTATTCCATCTTGATCCCAAAACCTTTTAACCAGGATCTTCATAGTAAGCTGGTTATCAAAAAGCTCAAACATTGACAGGAGGTGTATTTGATGCCATTCGAAAGCATAAGCGAGCTGCCAAAAAGCGTGCGAAATTTGCCCAGCCGCGCCAAGGCCCTTTACATGAAGGCTTATAACAGCTGTTGGGAGGATTTAGAGAGTACTGAGGACGCAGCGCGCGAGAAGGCATCTCACGAAGCTGCCTGGTCGGCCGTGAAAGAGCAGTACGAGAAGGACGACGAGACGGGTGAGTGGGTAAAAAGCGAAGAGGTCGCAGGAAGACGCTCGCGCCATGTCGTAAGGCACCGCAAGAGCAGGCCCAGCGGGGCAGCCTCGCAGGCAAAGGCACACGCATGATGTCTTCAGAGCAATGCTGATGAGGAATTGAGCCGCGAACGGACTTAAAATAAGCTCCTCATCAGCAAATCTCGTGACGCATATTCTCTTCTTATTCGATGCTTCAATTCAATTCTGGCAACGATTTTTCTCGTGATTTAATCTGATTCTTTTGCCTACGGGTTAACCACACCATACCAGTGGTATGGGAAGGACCAAGACGATGGCAGAGTCCATTGCTAACGACGCCCATGATGGAGTGGAGAGGGCGTTCCTAAGGACATAGAGAAATGCTTTTTGCTGGGAAGAACCGTGGCTATGGGACTGGTGAACTGAACATGTCTAAAGATATTCTGGAAAAGGGCGCAATTGTGCAGAGGGACAAAGAGACCTATGCCATAGCGCCACATATCGCAGGCGGCATAATAGATCCTGCCGGTCTGCGCCGGATCGCCGATGTAGCTGAGAAATACAACGCGAAAGTTCTTAAGATCACCTCAGCACAGAGGATCGCCATCGTTGGAATTGATCCCAAGGATATCGATGATGCCTGGAAGGATCTGGGGATGAAGCCGGGCGCAGCCATTGGTCTATGCGTTCGAAGCGTCAAGATCTGCCCAGGAACCACCTTCTGCAAGCGCGGCCAGCAGGATTCTGTGGGCGTAGGCTTGAAGCTGGATGAGTTATATCATGGCATGCCGCTTCCCTGGAAATTCAAAATTGGCGTATCAGGATGCGCAAACTCCTGTGCCGAACCGGCCGTAAAAGATATCGGCTTGATCGGAATGTCCAAGGGATGGAGGCTTCTGGTAGGAGGAAGCAGCGGAGTCAAGCCCCGACTGGGTGTGATGCTGGCAGAGAATCTTTCCGATGAAGAGGTCTTTTCGCTCATTGATAAGATAATCAACTACTATAAGGACCACGCCAAAAAGCAGCGTCTGGGCGAGTTCATAGAGGAGATCGGCTTCGAGAAATTCAAGCATGAGATCCTCGCTTAAACTGAATATGCAGAAAAATTGATGGAATGGGGGGTGATTTCCTCCCTTCCTCATTTATTGGTTATCGTCTCCACGATTACTACATGCCGTATCCCGGTGCATAAGTTGGCTGATAGTAATATGGATAATTGTACGGGTACATGTTGGGCATTGGGCTGTATCCCCAGTCGCTGTAAAGGAAGCTGTAGGCCTCTGCCATCCACATGGCCTGCTCGTAGTATTCTCGTCCCGGGCAGGTGCCGTTGTAAAAGGACCGAAGCTCACAGGAGCTGCCGTCCGGGAAATGGCAGTATCCGTCTTTGGGACATCCGCCATGATTCACGCAGTAGGCTTCGATCGCATTTCTTGCCTCGCAGGGGCCGGAGCCGTAAAATCCTGATGAGTGGACCGGTGCAGCCAGTATTAGCGCAAAGAGGCCTGTTAGCATCCACAGTGTTCTAGTTTTCACAAATATCCCCCAAACCTAATTATTACCTTTTTGCCCTTCAACCTATGAAAGATTATTGGTTGAGGCGGCGCAGGAGAAAAAACGAAAAGATAGGCCCTGGAAAGCCAGGGTCATGATTTATTAGATCTCTTTTTGCCGATCCTACACAATGGTTTCTATTGTGGCATTTGTAGTAGCATTGGTCGTGGCATTGATAGTAGCGTTGATGGTAGCGTTGATGGCTGCGGGGGCCGTCGCGTTCACCGCAACAGCGGGCTCAATTACCTCAGCCACTGGCTCCACTACGGTTTCATTTACAGGTGCAGCCACGGGCTCAACCACCGGCGCAGCTGCGGGTACAACCTCTGGAGCAGCCACGGTCTCAGCTACCGGAGTAGCCACAGGCTCAACTACCGAAGGCTCTTCTTCCACCTTATTCATGCTGCCCAGCTTTGCGACCGGCTTTTTGGTCTTCATGCCCTCAGCAACTGCGTTATCGACACCTATCAGCTTAAGGGAGTAGGGTGTGGCAGTTCCCAGCTGGAACGAGTAGGCCATTCTGGTACTCGCAACACCGGCGGACTTGAAAGAATACTTGTTTACCACCATATCCGGAGTCAGGTTATGGGCGGGAACATTTAATGTTTTAAAGCTGTATCCGACTAGATCTCCTGATTTTGCAGTGTAAGACTGATTTCCTGCAGCTTGATTAGTGTACCCCAAAGCAGGCATTAAAACGATGGCTGCTATCATGAGGGCCACAGTGATAGCCAAAATTTTCCTCATAATTGAATACCTCCTATTCCACTAGCGCATAGCATTTATGACTGTAGCTTGAACATCCTCCCCTTTGAGAAGAATTGTCGTCAATTCTAGTTATTCTTCATATAAATAGACTTTCATGGAGGAAGACCATAATTAAGGGACGGCATCGCATTTTATGCCCCCGTCCTCCTCGGCAGGAAAGACATGACGCTCTGGCGTCAAAAAAAATGACAGGACCAGTTGTTCCTCTGCAAAATTTTAGTGTTTCCCACGGGTTCATTAGTGTCCGGAATTATATTCAAAATTGCAGGCAGCAGACAATAAATGCGACCCATCGCAGTTTATTCCCGGAACTGCTGCCCATCCTTCCCGGCAAGAGGAGAACGTCACGCCCTCTCGCTGTGCATTGTCTTTTACCCTCTGCATCAGATCATGTCTAATCTCTGCCGGAAGATAGCTGCTTCCGGCAACCCTGTCGCCTCTTTCAAACAGTTTCTCTAAAGCCGTCCCCTCTTGGGGAAAGGCGGAGATGATCTTTTTCATGCTTCCTGGCCGGGCCTTAAAAGTCGATGAGGTTATATGTCTGACCCCCGCCCGCGAGACGGCCTCTACTAATTGCTCGATCTTTGCATCGTTTATGCCGGGAATGATGGGATCGATTCTTGCCGAGACGGCTACACCATTTTCCACCAGCTTTGCCATGGCATCAAGGCGTTTTGCCGGCAGAGGCGCTCCCGGCTCCAGCCGGCGGCAAATTGATTCGCTCATCGATGTGATGGTTATGGCCACGCAGGCCGACATGTCGGCCAATAGCTTTGCATCTCTTGCCACCAGATGCGATTTTGTCACCACCTGAACACAAAGACCTCGCTCTTTTAAGATCTGCAAACAGCCCCGGCTGAGCCTCAGATCCTTTTCCAGGGGGGGATAAGGATCTGAGCTATTGGACAGTGCCACCAGAGCGCCGGGCCTGATCTTGGACGACTCTCTGGCCAGGCGCTTTAAGAGATCGACCTTGGGGCGGCACTGCCCAAAGCGGGGGATGTAGGATGAAGCGTAGCAGTAAATGCAGCCATGCGGGCAACCTGTGTAGGGATTCAGGCTAAGCTTGGCCGGGCAGGTGCATAGCGGGCTCTTCCAGGGGTCAAAGGGTCTGAGGATCATCAGCGACAAATCTTCTCCAGACACTCCAGATCATCTGCATCATCCAGGGAGGCATTGAGCCTAAAGCCTTTAATCACAGGCTCAAGAATGATGTATTTCGCTTTGCTTTTATGCGCACCTCTGATCTTGAGGTTCAGGACAACCTGAGCATTTACATCGGCACCACTCTCGTCCTCATCTATTACCAGAGATCTCAAGCCATTGGATAGAGTCAGTTGATCTATTTTTGGAAGACCTCGCCATACCCAGCCAACGGGCACGAGCTCTTCGCCCCTCTTTAATGCTACATAATATCTTGTCGGAAGCTTCTCTTTTTTGTCCCTGCCCCATGACGTCCGCACGATCAGAGCAGTGAGATCATGCTCGGCTCTGATGATGAAATCCCGCTCGGAAACTATGCCGGGACGGTAAGGGGCCTGAAGATCTCGCTCCAACAATGCCCTGGCTCCGGCAATCCCTGCACGACAGAGATATTCATCTACTGCGTCTTTATCCATCAGTACATCTTCCTGGGCGGGCGATATTCCCTGAAAAGGCATGGCTTTAGGCTCGCCAAGTATTGATAAAAGCCTCTTTCGGCGATCCTGATAAGGCATACTGCAAATGTCTTCTCCCTGCAGGGCGATGAGGTCGTAGGCCAGGAGGGATGGATGAATGGCGCTTTTTCGAGAGAGGCGACGGCGATTGATGTACCTCAACATTTCCGCCTGGCTGCAAATATCTTTTCTCTTAATGCCGCTATCATGATAGCCTATGAGGTCGGCATCTGCGACAAAATCTGATTCGATTTCCCCAAGCTGCCGAGATATGCCGTTAAGGGCAAAAGTGATATTTCGTAGTTGCGAGGTGAAGATGAGAACTTCTTTTTTTATTTTATGAACCTGTACCCTCAAGCCGGGATATTTGGGCAGAAAACATCCCGGCACCAAAGGATCGCTGCGGTGAAATAACATGAACCTGGTGGGAACTTTAGGCAGGAATGCAACTCTCTCCAGCTTCTGGCTTTGGGCCATACCGGCAATTCTACCCAGATCCGGCATGCGGCTGTAGGCACTCCGAATTTTCTCCTGGTCGCAATGCAGCGAGTGAGAGAGAGCGACAATTATGGTCGTATGCCCGATGCCAGCCTGCATGTTTCGTAGAGCCGTGCGTGCGATGTACTTTCCCTCCAGAGGAGTTGCTTCTAAAAACAGGCCCCTTAGCAAAGCATTCTTGCGCTGCTCCGATTCTTTGCCGCTCATGGTGGAGATGCGCCGGAGCCTTTCATAAACCGATAATGCTTCGAGAGGCTCGCGAAAAAGGGAATGCTGCCCTTTATGTCCCAGCGCCGCCTCGGCCACCATCCCCATATCACTGCATCTCTCTCGCAGGGAAGGTAGATCTTGATCAGATACCTCTGCCAATGCAGTCATGAGAGCCTCCGGGCCTATGCCCATCTCCCTTCCTTCCCAGGGCGGCCAAAGCTCGCCTAGAAGCAGCCGTACGACTGGACAGAGTATATCGGACGCAGGCTCAATCTCAGAGAGAAGGCCCGCCGCCAGATCGACCTTACGGCTACGCGGGACCTGGGAGATTTCTTGCAGGGCCTGTGCAATTCGAGAATAACGCATTTACCTCGTTATCTTGATCTTCAACAGATCCTCTGCCCGCTTGGCCATATTCTCAATCATGCCGTCCAGCTCTTTTAGAAAAGTTTGGGTTTCCACCGTGGTCACAGCTCCCGGAGCTGAAGCCTTGATCAATCCCTCCTGCTCTAAAACCCGCAAGGAATAACGTACCTTGTGGCTGGGTATCTTTGTCTCCTCTGCCAGCTTGAGGATGCCTATGGGCTCGTTCTCCACCACTTGCTTGAGGATGACCAGGTGCCGTTGCAGCATCTCAAGCTCACCGTTCACCTTCTCGGTCAGAATCACTATCACATCCGCTCATGGATCAATAATATTGATTCGACTGCAGCCTTATAATTCCATCGATTGACATGGCACGTGTTAGCACATGTGACATCCTCCCTTGACCACGAATGGGCAGGACTTCCTACGTCATCGATCTAATTTGCTTTGACAGTCTGTTCAAAGTAGGGGTCGGGTCTTATGCCTGATTTGTTGTCACCTCTTCAGGCAGGATTAGGTAAGATATATATAGGCATAGCATCTTAATACGTCAAATGTCGTAATCATAGCAGGCGACAACCGGCATATGCAGGTGATCCACCCAAGACAAGAAAATCATCTGCCATTAGCTTTAAAAAAATGGAGATCAGAAAATATGAAGTCCTCAATCAAATCCCTGATACTGGTGGCCTCTGTGGCTCTTTGCCTCATGGCCATGCCAGCGTTTTCAGCACCGTCTGATAGCCAAAACAACACATCCAGCATCGAATGCAAGCTACCGGGCGACATGGGCCGGTTCCCGGATATTGCCGATCATAATGCTTCCAACTCGTTGCCGGTATCGGCCCACTACTCTGGCAGCGGCTTTGCCACGAGCGATAGCCAGTACCACACCCTCAAAATGAATATTGTGGGCGTAATAAAGTTCGATATCGCGAAGATCAATGGCCTTATCTCCGACAACAAGACCCTTGCACAGATTAAGTCAGATGTGCAGTCAGAGATGTATTCTGAGATGGATGCTGCACCCTATAACGGAACCCTGGTGCTTGGAAATGACTATTTCCTGCTATCCAACATCAAGTCCAAGACGACAAGCGATGATAATTCCACAATAGATGCCGATGTTACCGGCCCAATAACATTTGACGATAAGAGCAATGTAACAAATGTTGCAGGCCATATCTCTTTGGCCGTCTCAAGCCATGAGAATAGCATCATAGGAAAGGGCAAGCTGACAATTAACGATGGCAATTACAACGGCGAATATGATGCCTTGATCAAAATGAATTCAGGTAGTGATGATTTTGAAAGAACCGGAATGAGACAGTGCAAAATGAAATGCATGGGCGGCATGAAAGACAAACACTGCGAAATTTGAAAAAGTATTAAACCCGCAAACCAGATCCTTTTTTTAGATCCCTCATTTTTTAGCATTATCAAGCACCCTGTTTTCCATCCCCAGCGACTCTCT
>JALNZQ010000122.1 GCA_023229165.1 Methanothrix sp. | reverse complement strand
TTCAGCTATACGGCAGAGCCGGGAAAGGAGCCCGTCTTCAATGAGTTTGGCAACATCAAGCCCTCCCACAGGGGCATCGAGCCGAGCTCAGGGCGCGAGCCGCTGGTTGATGTCATGAACGAGAAGGAGAGGTACAGGATCTTCGTGGAGCTGCCCGGCGTGGACAAGGACAAGGTAAAATTGGACGTGGCCGAGGACAGTGTAGAGATCAAGACCGATGACGATAAAAATTTCCACAAGATGATTTATCTCGACTCAGCCGTGGACACGGACAGCGCTAAAGCCTCCTACAAGAACGGCGTCCTGACACTGGAACTGGACAAGAAAGAGAAGAGAAAGGGAAAAGAGGTAAAAATTGAGTGAGAACGGATGGGCCGATATGAAAACGCCGGCCCATTATTTTCAGATTTTTTTGCAGCCGGCATTCACCGCAGGATTTATTTTGTGATAGGCATCGACGCATTGCGCATAATTATCCAATCATTGGAGAAATATTTTCTCAAATATGGCCTACATAAGGCCAATATGGCATTCATATGATCTAAAATAGTAGTTTAGGCCCCTATAAAACGCCAATGTGAAAAATAGCTACTTAAATGCAGACGGCCTAGGTATGCTACATGCAAAAGAGGAGTGGAGTTTTGGGGCAAAGCCAGGAGGATAGAAATGAAGACACAAACTGCATACTATCCGGCCTGAAGGAGTTGATGCACAACAAGTACGGCGACATAATTCTTCTTTGCAGCGTGACTGTGGCATTCGGGATGCTATTGGCAGTCTCGGCAGCCGGCTGAGGCACGGCCTGTGGCAAATATGCCACCGCGAGAACTATTTTTCCATAACAAAGATTAAATCACTCCCCGTGCTCTAAAATCATAGCGAGGATTGGCATGGACAAGAATGAGTTGGTAAATGAACTCGCCAGGAGGCGAGGCTTTCTCTGGCCCGCCTTTGAGCTTTACGGCGGAGCTGCGGGTTTTTACGATTACGGCCCACTGGGCGCGCCCCTCAAAAGGCGCATTGAAGACATCTGGCGGCAGTACTTCGTCATATCGGAGGGATTTGCGGAGATCGAGGCGCCCACCATCGGCGTGGAGGGGATCTACCAGGCCTCCGGCCACTTGAGCGGCTTTTCAGATCCGCTTACCAGTTGCAAGGAGTGCAAAGAGGTCTACCGGGCCGATCACCTCATCAAGCACATCATCGAGGTGCCAGATGCTCTGTCCAACGAGGAGATTTACAAATGCATTCAGGACAACGAAATAGGCTGCCCGGAGTGCGGTGGAGAGCTGTCCCAGGTATACGAGTTCAATCTCATGTTCAAGACCACGATCGGTCCGGGAAACAAGATGACCGGCTATCTGCGACCGGAGACAGCGCAGGGCATGTTCATCAACTTCCCCCGACTTCTGCGCTACTTCCGCGATTCTCTGCCCTTTGCCGCGGTGCAGATCGGAAAGTCCTTTAGAAACGAGATCTCGCCCCGCCAGGGAGTAATCAGGCTGCGGGAGTTCACTCAGGCTGAAGCTGAGATATTCATCGATCCGCGGGACAAGAGCCACCCCCGCTTTGCCGAGGTGGCGGACATCAAGATGAAGTTCTACTCCCAGGCGGCGCAGGAGAAGGGCGAGGAAGAGGAGATGACTTTTGCCCAGGCGGTAAAGAGAGGCATTGTGGCCCACCAGGCCCTGGCCTACTACGTGGCCCGCACCTATCAATTCCTCCTGGCGGTGGGCGTAGCCCCGGACAAGCTGCGCTTCCGCCAGCACAAAACTGATGAGATGGCCCACTATGCCGCGGACTGCTGGGACGCAGAGGTCTTTTTGGACCGGCTGGGCTGGATTGAGATCGTGGGCGTGGCGGACAGAACAGACTTTGACTTGAAAGCTCACGCACAGGCCAGCAAAGTCAATCTGAGCGTCTTCGTGCACTACGATCAGCCCGTAAAGCGGCAGAAGCTGGTCATCAAGCCGGACTTCAAGGCCCTGGGACCCAGGTTCAAGGCCAAGGCCAAGGCGGTAGGCGAAGCCCTCAAGGCCCTTTCCCCAGAGGAGCTGAAAAGCGGCGACATGATCCGCCTGACAATCGAGGGAGAGACGATAGAGATCGAACCCGAACTGGTCTCCTTTGAGAGCGTGGAGGAGGAGATTCGAGGCGAGGAGGTCGTACCTCATGTCATTGAGCCGTCTTTTGGCATTGACAGGATAATTTACACCGTGCTGGACCACTCCTTCTACGCGGACGAGGTAGACGGCGAGACGCGCGCCGTGCTCAGATTCAAATCGGCTGTGGCACCCATTGAGGTGGCCGTCCTGCCTTTGATGGACCGAAAGGAGCTGTCGGATCCGGCCAAGGCCATTTTGCAGGAGCTACGAGGGCGCGGCATGCGCGTGGACTACGATACATCCGGATCGATAGGCCGCAGATACAGGCGCAACGATGAGATAGGCACACCCTTCGCCGTCACCGTAGATTATGATACGCTTGAGCAGGCCACCGTTACCATTCGGGACCGCGATAGCATGCAGCAGGTCAAGGTGCCTCGATGGCAAGTGGCAGACAAGCTGACCGCATTGCTCGGTGGAAGACTGTTGTTTAGGGATGCCGGAGATCTGGTTCCTTCCGGGAAAAAGGAGTAAGCAGGGAGACGGATCGTGCCTGAACTGGCCAACGAGTGGCGCACCAAGCTGGTAAAGGAGGTACGCAGAAAGGCCATTCACCTCTCCGGCCTTTCCGTGCCCCTGGCCCTAATCTTCTTGGGCAGGAGCATCACTGCGGGTGCAATCGCTCTGGTTTTGACGGTGTCTTTGCTATTAGAGACGGCACGGCTGAAAGGAAAGATCCGGCTGCCTGAGGTGCGGGATCATGAGAAGACGAAGGTTGCCGGCTATATTTATTACATGGCGGGATGTCTTCTCGCGGTCCTGCTCTTTCCGCCCGGCATTGCCATAGCAGCCGTGCTCTATCTCTGCCTGGGAGATACGGTGAGCGGCCTTGCCGGCTCCATTTTGAAGAACTGCGATGTGCGAAGCAAGCCCGGCCCTGCGGGGAGAGGACGCATCAAGCCACTGCCAGTTGTGGCCGCCATGTTCACAGCCTGTCTTCTTATCGGCTACCTCGCGTCCGGCTTTACCGGGCTTTCCTTTCCCGTTTACCTGGCGGGAGCGCTGGCGGCTACCTTCGCAGACGGCGTGGCCGTCATCGTCCGGGGACGAGTCCTGGATGACAACTTCTCCATACCGGTGTTTTCGGGCGCTCTCATGAGTGCTGCCTCCTTAATTCTCAATTGTTCGCCGCATTAGAGCGGGCCTAGAAAAGGTTTTTGAAGTATGCCATCGTAGCATTTCGCGCTCACAAGCGGCAATTGCTGCTTGTTAGGAATCAGGAGGAAATGGAATGGATATTATTCTGATCGGTCCACCGGGATCCGGCAAGGGCACACAGGCCAAGATGATCGTAGACAAATATCATGTAAAGCACGTCTCCACCGGAGACATTCTGCGAGAGAACGTTCGCAATGGAACACCTCTAGGCGTTGAGGCCAAGAAGTTCATGGAATCCGGCAAACTGGTTCCTGACACTCTTCTCATTGATATCATCAAAGATCGTCTGGCCAAGGACGACGTTAAGGGCGGCTGGATGCTGGACGGCTTCCCCCGGACCATGCCCCAGGCAGAGGCACTGGATAAGATCCTTCCCGCTCTCGGCCAGAAGATCGATGTGGTTTTGAACATCGATGTTCCCGATGCAGAGCTGGTCAAGCGCGTGACCGGCAGGCGGATGTGCAAGTGCGGAGCCACTTACCACGTTACTTTCAATAAGCCAAAGGTTGCCGGAAAGTGCGATGCCTGCGGCGGCGAGTTGTACCAGAGGGCAGACGACACTGAAGAGACGGTCAAGGAGAGACTGACTGCCTACCACGCTCAGACCCAGCCTTTGATCGACTACTACAACAAGAGAAAGCTCGTCGCCACCGTTCTCGGTGTGGGCGACATTAAGACCATCTTCGGCGAAGTGGTCAAGGCTCTGGATAAGATTTAAGGATCTTTCCGTCCTTTTTTTCAGACAGACCTCGCACGCTTGCTATCTCAGCCATTGGTCCAAACATTTTTAGACTTGAGCGGCGATACCAAGACAGGAGAGGCCACTACGAGCCTAAAGAAAAATCAGACCATAACTCTACTGGTATTGTTTCTATTAGTAGTAATAATAGCCTTAGCGGTGTACTTGTATTTGCATCCCGATATCAAAGACAATCCGCTGTTCGTCGCTCTCGGTTTTGTGGCCACAGTTTTCCCATGTTTATATTTAGTGTGGCAAATACGTAAACCGGAAGAATACCGACAAGAGCAGCGAGAGGAAACGACCGCGAAAAAAGTTGTGGATTCACACCCAGGCCTGCATACCAATGTTACCGGAGGTGTCCAGGGTGGTGTGCTCTCAGGAAAGTTCAACGGACCTGCAGCGGCAGGCGGAGAAGCGGTGGATTTGCGAGGCTCACCCGGCGCGATCTATAAGCCTACAATCCAGCAGCGAGAGAAGCTCCCTGTTCCACGACTTCAGCCGCCCCCTATGGACTTCACTGGCAGAGAAGAAGAGCTTGGAAGACTCTTGAGCCACTTTGATCGAGGAGCAACTATTACAGGCCTAAGAGGAACAGGAGGCATCGGTAAGACCGCTCTTGCCCTGCAGCTGGCGGATAAGCTCAAAAGCCGCTTTGCAGACGGTCAGATTTTCCTCAAGCTGGAGGGCATGAGCCCAAATCCTGTGAAACCTGCCGATGCCATGGCCCAGGTAATTCGCGCTTTTCGCGGCTCAGACGAGCGTTTGCCAGAAGACGAAAATGAGCTGCAAAGACTTTACAGCTCCGTGCTGGAAGGCAAGAGCATTCTGCTTTTGCTGGACAATGCCGCTGATGATAAGCAGGTCCTTCCGCTCATGCCTCCGATGAGCTGTGCAATCCTGGTCACATCGAGAAAGAAGTTCACCCTGCCTGGAATGCCCGAGACTTTCGCACTAGACACCCTGAAGCATTCCGAGGCCCAAGATCTGCTGCTCAAGATTTGTCCGCGCATAGGCAGCCATGCCGAAGAGCTAGCCAAGCTCTGCGGCTACCTTCCGCTTGCCCTGCGGGCAGCGGCCAGCCTTCTGGCAGTCAAGAGCGACTTGAATCCATCAGACTATCTTGAAGAGCTGCGCTCCGAGAACACTCGTCTGGAGAAGATCGGAAAAGAGGGCATTGACATAGATGTTGAGGCCAGCTTGAACTTGAGCTACATGCGCCTACCAGCGGAGGCGGCCAGTGTCTTCCGCCAGCTTTCTGTCTTTCCCTCCGACTTCGATGCTCAAGCTGAGGAAATTGTGTGCCAAGATGAAGGCCATCGCAATTTGAGCGAGCTTGTAACTTGGAGTCTAGTGGAATTCTTGGAGTCAAGACGATATCGCTTGCACGATCTAGCACGTGTCTTTTCCGACTCGCGCCTGAAAGCTGATGCACGCGAGCCTGTGCAGCTGAGGCATGCGATGTATTATCAAGAGGTTCTTTGGAAAGCAACAGAGCTATTCCTCCACGGTGGGAAGGACATTTCAAGGAGCTTGGAACAGTTCGATGCTAATTGGATGAACATCCGAGCCGGGCAAAAATGGGCAAAGGTTAACATGGCAATAAGCTTAGAAATTGCCGAAATTTGCAGCAATTTTGCCAGGAATAACGTCATTTTAAGACTGAGAATGCATCCACGTGAGAACATTGAATGGCTAGAAGCTGCATTGGTTGCGGCATGCCAAACAAGTAATAAAAATGCTGAAGGCGCTCATCTTGCAGACTTGGGCTTAGCCCATTTTGACTTGGGGGATTCAAGAAAGGCTATTGAATATTATGAGAGATCATGGGCAATATTCAGAGAACTCAGGGACTATTCTAACGAAGGTAATGTTTTAGATAGATTGGGTCTTTCCCATGCCGCGCTGGGAGACGCAAGAAAGGCCATCGAATTCTATGCGCAAGCGCTTTCCATCTTCCGTGAGATCGAGAACAAGCGGGGAAAAGCAGATACCTTGGGCAACCTTGGCAACGCCTACGCAAACCTCGGAGACATCAAAAAAGCCATTATTTATTATGAGGAGCAACAGGTCATAACCCACCAGATTGAAGACCGTCCTGGCGAGAGTATCGTTCTGGGAAATCTGGGCGTAGCCCACGCTGAATTGGGTGATACAATATGTGCCATCAAATACTTTGAGCAGGGTCTGTTCATAGCTCATGAGATCGGTAACCGCCATGGGGAAGGTGTCGCTCTCACAAACCTTGGCTTGGCCCACGCCCGACAGGAAGACCTAAAAAAGGCCATTGAACTTCATTTAAAAGCACTCGCGATATTCAGTAAGATCGAAGACAGACCTGGTGAAGTCAATGCTCTTGGCAACCTTGGCCTGGCCTATTTTCATCTGGGCGAGACCAGAAAGGCCATTGAGCACTACGAGCAGGCTCTGATAATTTCATGCGATATTGGAGATCGGCGGGGCGAGGGAATCCTCCTATTCAACATGAGCCTCTCGTTGGAAAAATTAGGCCAGAGGGCAAAAGCCATCGATCTGGCTAAATCCGCCCTGGAGATCTTCGAGCAGATAGAGAGCCCCCATGCAGAGATAGTCCGCAAAGCTCTGGCCAAATGGCAGAGCTAGTGCAGTCACAAGCAATCCTTTTATCCCCTCGCCCCGCTAGCCGTCCCCCATGATATTCGTTTATTCTCTCGGCGGCTCCGTTCTGGCAGGCAGCGACTCAGCGAGCCTGCGTGAGTACGTCCAGGCCCTCAAGGAACTGGCTGCCGAGCACTAAATCTTCGTAGTAGTAGGCGGCGGCAGGATCGCCCGCGAGTACATCGAGAAGGCTCGCGCCCTGGGTGCCAGCGAGATGTTTTGTGATACCATCGGCACCCATCTGCAGCGTCATGGCCCTGCCGTTGAGGTGGTGCAGCTCTTCAGGCTTGATTGGCACCAAAACCATCATATCAATATCATAAAGTAAAATTATTAATATTAATTTTCAAGTGATTAAATAATAGGGTAATCAAATGGATATACTAGCCAAAACATTCATATAAAGAAAAAATTTATATTGCCACCAAGGGGTGAATGATTTGACTATATCTTTGAAAATAGAAATTGGTGAAGATGGAAGAAGTGCAACTGTAAAGTGTGAAGGATATGATGAACATATAATTAATACAGATGAGTGTGAAACGTTCCATCTTATACCAACACAGTACAATGGTGCCATCAAGGCATTAGTGGGAAAGAGTCCAGCCCATTCCGGTCTTTTCAGCCCAGTTTGGTCAGATGATATGCAACAAAATAATCAGGACATGTATCAGTACTATGATAAGCTACCGGATCAGGTCAAAACGCGCACTATGTGTTCTGCTCCAGGCGGCGAAATCATTGTAGATCCTAATGAGATACAATCGGAGTCCGTGATCGTCAGTTCTCGAGTATTCGAGAATGATACATCAACACCTGCTACATTCAATGCTTCTATCTCACAATTGGTTCAAAATGTGGTAGTATCCAGCTGGGAAGTAGGCGGCGCGCTTACGCTCGGCATGTCGATGCAGATGAGTGTCGGAATCGGTATTGTTAGCGCCAGTACAACATATTCGATGTCCTACAGCCAATCATGGGGAATAGGCGGACAAAAATCAAAATCTGTCTCTGTAGGTGACGAATCCGGTGTGGTTGTGCAACTTCAACCCGGTAAGAAGGTTATAGGTGAACTCAATGCCTACAGAGGCAAAATAAAATTCCAAATTCCTTATGAATCCACCCTGGTTGGGTATGCAGCAGCAATTTTTGACGATGCCGTAACGTATAACGGCGTCAAGAGCAATTACCAATTCATTGATATCAACG
>JALNZQ010000121.1 GCA_023229165.1 Methanothrix sp. | reverse complement strand
TAATTTCTCCTTCGTCCATACTCCCAATAAAAGAATATTACGATTATATTACTTAATTTTTCTGGTCTAAATGAATTTTGATGGAAATTTTTAGAAATTTAAGTGAGGGCTAAACACGTACAAAATATTTAAAAAATGCTAAAGATTATTTAAGGGATGAAGATGGAAAAAATATCGATATAGATTATTTCACACCACATGGTTATTCCCATTCTGCAGCAGTAGAAGCAATCGTCAATGTGATGTTAGATAAATGCAAACCACCATGCTCCGAAAAAGCTCTATGCCTGAGTGACTTAGAGAAGTTTCTTCTCTTTGCATCGATCTGGACCCATGACATCGGCATGATCGGCAAGATTGCCAATGAGTATTATGAAGAAAATAAGGGCAGCTACAGTATCAATAATGCCCGAAATCTGCACGACAAGATATCCGCGTGGCATATATTGAAAAATTATAAACAAATCTTCCTTCGCGGAGAAAATGAAATAAGCGATCCAGTCGAGGAAGAGAGAAGAAACAAAATGCTTGAGAGCTACGTACATGTGATCAATCTCATAATTAAATATCACAGACGCAGCACCGACATTGAAGAGTGCCCAGACGTGGTATATCTTGGAGAAGAAGAAATTAAGTGCCGCTTGCTGGCCTGTTTCTTAAGGCTTGGAGATACTCTTAATATTGATTCTACAAGATATGACTCGAAAAGATATGATTTCCTTCTCTCCGGCGATTTCAATCGAGAATCACGCCTGCATTGGCTTAAGTCCTGCGTCATCTCTAACATATATCTGGATGCAAAAAACCAACAGGCTATTGTGAATATACATCTTCCAGAGACCTCTGAGTCTGAGTTGACTAAAAATGGAGGTGAGAAAACCGAAAAGTACGATGAAAAAAATTTAAGAGAATTAATTAATAGAGACATTGACGAAGACCTCATCGGAGTGAGGGAAACTTTTAGAATGTATTCTTTGCCGATCTATGTAAAAACTGTTATTAAGGTCAGCAGAATTCCAGGATTCGACAATAATAAGCGTTCTGATATAGCCGGTTTGCTGAGCGATCTGGGTTTGAAATCGTCTCTCACAAGCACACAAGTAATTGACGAATCGCTGGCAGGTATATACTATCTAATCAATATGAAAAACTATCAGTATAAAAAGTTCTATTATCAGTTTGATCAGCTAATCAGGCATCTTGAATCTGTTCATGAAGAAAGGCCTTGTCATGTTGGTGTCATAAGGATAATTGATGAATGCCGTTGCATCTTCCAATCTCTTCCAAAAAAAGACAGTGCAGAAGTTCAGGCTCGTGAGATCGAATGCGCTCAGAAAAAGCTGGAAATTGCCTATAATGAAATAAAAGAAATGAGGATGAGAGCAAAGGAGGAGATGTTTACACCGAATAATGTTGCTTTCCTGGATGACGTGAAGAACATCTTCCTTTTTGGCCACAGCTCTATGATACTATATCTTCTAAAAAAACATGCAGAAGAGTCTAATCGGAAGATATGGGAGAATGATAATATTTATGTCTTCGAGTGCGCTGGAAAGAGACGCTTCTCGCCGGAAAACTGCCTTGAATATAACGATGGCATCTATTATGCCAGCAAGATAAGAGATCTTGGCTTTAAAAATGTGAAGATAGTACCGGATGTACAATTCGCAACAATTCTGGGAAAGGATGCGATGGACACCAATGGGAAGAGAAGCCATAGCAAGGTAAACGGTTCTAATTCGGTGGTTCTCTTCGGTGCAAATGGTATTGATACATTCCTTTTCGAAACAAAGATCGCGGATAAAGCTCTTGAAAGGATTGCGGATAAAGATATCAAGGAAGCAATACGCAATTGCTTAATGGGCAGGCAAATTGATGTGTCAAAGATTGCTGATTGCAGAGACTGTGTCAGTACTACTATCAATGAGCTGAATGAGAAGATTGCAGATTATAACGATTCATGGGGTACAGGCTTAAAGTTTATTAGTAATCCAGGATTTGAGGAAGAGCCTAATGAAAAGTGGATCATATCTGACAGAGTAGATGGAAGTTCCAAGGAATTTGAGAAAAAATATATTGTAAAGAAAGAGAAAGATAATCTTCATGTATATGTCAAAGATGACTGCAATAAGCCCTTCGATATCTGCAGCAACCATGAGCAATGCCTGAATAGGCGAGAGATATCCGAGAGCTTGAAGCGGGATTTCAAGGAAAAAGGGCATCCACTTTCACCTCATTCCAGATTCGAAGAAAATGATACAAAACAGGAGACGTGGTACATCCTGGAAGACCTTAGCATACTCCTCAAGGAAAATAAAAAAATAAAAGTTTATAAAGATGAAAAACCTTATCATAGCATCAACGGAAGATTTTTAAAGTATTTGAAGAATATAGGATTTTGTGATAATAAGTACGGTAGCGACCTGGATCATTGCCTTAAGAAAGAGCTAGAAGAGATGCTTCAAGTATCAGAGGATTTTAAGATAGATAATTTCAAGATTAATCGGATCAAATATGATGAATGGCATCTCGAATCCGATCAAGCAAAGTTCGTTATTCGGGATTGTAGTCGCATAAGGGTTTATGAATCATACTGTATCCTTGGCCAAGAGGATATTCATAAAAGTATTGAGGACGTCCTGAACTTTAAACTTCCCAATAAAAGAGATGACCAGGAAATTAAGTTGAACGGTTTAGAAGCATTAAAGTGCAGGCTGAAAGAATGCCTGAATAAAGAGAACTCAGAAAATTGCACGGCGGATGTCGGAGAAATTGAAATAACCGGAGATGATGTTTTTGAGACCAGCATCATCGAATCGTCTAAAGAAAACTGCAAATTAAAAATCTGCCGAAACGGCGAGATGCTCTATATCTACAAAGAATCCAGAGGCAGGTATAAGCTAATTGACGTAATTATCTATTCTCAGGATGACATTCCCACCCAGGATGATATCCGCGATATTGACCCGGAGCTATTCAAGGCTCTAGATAAAAAAGGGCTGCAGATTTGCCTCGGGGCAAAGATCAAAAAACTTGCCCGCGACTGGTGGAATATCGACTCAAGCAAATTGACGCTTATTAAGGAAGATCCAATTTTAAAGGTTTATAAAGGATGCAAACCCTACTGCAACCTAAAAATAGAATTAGTTGAAAAATTGGCCGGTCTGGAAGTTGAAAAATTGTACAGCCTGGAAGACGAGGCGCTTCATAATCAACCAGAATTATTGGAGGAATTGAGAAAACTACGAATTTGTGACGATGCCCATATAATCAAAATCGATGATCGACATTGGAGGATAGTGCCCGATGGATTTGAAATATCCCTAATAGAAGAACGAATAAGCGTGTATCGAGAGATAGGAGCCTATTGCAGCCTGGACAAGAGATTCCTTGGGATGCTTGAAAACCATGCAAGACCAGAGCGGCTTATCGGGCTTAGTGCAGAGCTCCCGCAAGATAGGCTTTCACAAGGAAGGGAAATGCTGAAAATCTGCGAAGATTGGCTGCCAGAAAGCATATCCTCAGATATGCTATGCAAAGGCCTCACAGATGAGCTTATCAAAAACAAGATAGGAATATCGAGAAGTTCCTCAATTAAACCACATTTGCAGGCCAATGAGAAGGAGAAAGAAGCCGAGGGTACCTGCGATCTTGGAGACAAGAAATCGGATGGGCAATCGCGGTGCTGGACAATAGATGATATTCAGAAGAGACGGTACAAGATCCAGAGGGAAAAAGGAAAACAAGAGGCGAGCGTATACCGCCTGGATAAAGGGCCTTCCGGGCATACTTCAGGCCACCTAATGCTGGCTCAAATCGCCAAGGAGTTCAAAATCCCCGTAATAATTGTTGCAGATTCTTTCAAAATGGGCAGAATAAAGTGGAAGCTCACAGAACAAAGAAAATCCGAATGGCTCACCACGCAAAAGAACTTGCAGGATGATATAAAAGGCAAGGATGGCAAATGCAGCAGGGGCGCAAAGATTGAGCTGGAAAATTATCGAGAGGATATAATATATGAGGAGCTGATATCAAGGGTAATCTCCGAAAATGCGCCACCCATTGCAGATATTGAAGAGCTTATTGACAGAACATCGGAAGAGTAAAGGGTGATCCACCACACCATTTATCCTTTACCCTCAACCCGAAGCACACTCAGCTTTATTTGAGGCAGTATCGCCTCAAAATCTTCCTTCTTGCATAGTGCCGTTCCTTGGGACATGGCGGTAGCAGTTCCTGTGGCTGTAGCATATATCAGCGACTCCTTCAGATCCTTTCCCGCCATGATCCCATAGACGAAACCAGCCACAGACGAGTCTCCCGCTCCAATGGTGCTCTGCACTTCCACATTGGGCGGCTCGGCCAGATATTCCTTTTCTTCAGAGACCAGCAGGATGCCTTTCCCACCCATGGATACGAGAACGATCTTCACGCCCTGCCGGTTGATCTCTCTGGCCGCAGCGACGATCTCGTCCAGCCCCTTGAGTTCCCGGCCCACCAGCTCGGACAGCTCATGAATATTGGGCTTGATAACATCAGGTCTGGCTAAAATTCCCACGCGAAGGGCAACGCCATCCACATCCAGCACCACTGTGGACTGGCACCTTTTTACTATTGTTATGATCTTTCGGTAAATCTCAGGAGCGACGCCCAGGGGAAGGCTGCCGCCGATGGCGACTATCGCGCCGCAGGGCAGTCTCTCCATCTGCTCCACGAACTCCATAAGCTCGGACGGCCTTATCTCCGGGCCGCGAGCATTGAAGGCCAACTGTTTTCCCGTCTCCTTCTCGTGGATGATGATGTTGGTGCGCGTCTCGCCCGATACATGAACAAAATCGGTCTGAATGCCCTCGTTGAGCAATCTACCCTCCAGCTCCCGGCCGGCGAAGCCTCCCACGAATCCTAAAGCGATATTGTCCACTCCCAGGTTCTTGAGCACCTTAGAGACATCAACGCTTTTGCCTCCTGCGAAGCTCTTCTCCTCCAAGATGCGATTGGATACATCGTCGCGTACCTTTTGAATCCAGAGGGTTCGGTCCAGCGCCGGGTTGAGAGTAATCGTGTAGATCATTATCGACTGCTCTCTGCGGCAAATGTAATGACTCTTTTGCCCGGTCGGACAGCCGCAAGTAAAAACGCAGCTGCACACCCCGATGCAAGCATCGGGGTATTGCGATAAAAGTAAATCCCTCCTACAAAAGCAGACTTTTGTCCTCCCTTCTCGCAAGATGCAGGAAGGCCCTATTTAGACCGACAATTTTATATTCGTTTAATGTCGTTTGGTTTTCAAGCAAAGGTCGAAAGATCACAATCCCTCCCAAGGAATCGACTTTTGCTCCCTCCCATTATTCCCGTTCCCAATATTTTGTTAGAATCATAGATCAGAAAACGCGAGACCAGGGACCGGCTTATCTGGAAAACCTTTTTGACCATCTCATCGTCCACTACATCTTCTGTCCCCGTTCTCTGCAAGAGGCCAGCCTGCTGGCTCTCGCGGCATTAACGGGCCTGGAAAAGGCTCGCGAAGCAGGATGATCTCATGCCCCTGGACAGAGTGGTTCTGGGATTTTAAGGGATTACTGGGGGGCTGCCCACCCATCATGCTCAAGGCCGGAGGTGGATCTATTAGGTAGGGTCTTTTCTCAGGGCATCAGAGAGCGGAGCCTCTGGCAGAAGCAGTGCCGCCAGACGGCAAAGATCCTGGAGCCCTTCCTGCCCGGCATCCTGGGGCGCGGTCAGATCAGATGCCCGGAGATCTTGAACGGCAGCGCGAATAACGCGCCCCTGAACTATGCCGCAGGCCTCGACCCCGGCTTATCCCTGGTGTATCCGCATACAAAAGAGGATAGAAGACGGGGGCAATGGCCGCAGCCAGCGCGGCCGTGCCTGACCTGCTTATTGTCCTGGACAGCAGCCGCTCCATGGAGGGGCCAAAGATAGGAACAAAGACCCATCGAGCTACGCTCGCCGCCATTAAAGCCTGCTGGTTCGCCCACCGCAGGGGCGCAGAGATCGCGGCCATAAACTTCAGCGAAAAATATCTGGCACTTCCCTGGACACGAGACCTAAATGCTGTGAAGGATGTGCTGGTGGAATTCCTCTCAATGCGCACCCACATACCGGGAAAGACGATAAGATTAAAAGGGCCTGCCAGGCAGGCAATTTCGTGCTCTTTTGCATCGATCAGGCCTACAGGGATAAGCACGGTCAACTACCACGCCCTGAAGGACGTGGCTTGCGACTACGTAAAAAGTCGTGTCGCGTCTGGCGGGCTGACTAAACCACCCTGAGACTCAAGGATATACCTCAAATCTCGTGTTCGGTGCTCAATATTCATTGCACCAACTCTATCGGCATGGGTTTCGTAACCGCATTTTTCGCATCGGAAGGCCAATCCATGCCGGTTATTTCGGCCGATATGGTTACATCTTGGACATGCTTGGGAAGTATATTCCGGATTCACGTAGATTACAGCAATCCCTACTTCTTTGGCTTTGTATTCGACAAAACCCTGTAGCTGTCGAAATGCCCAACTGCTATGCTCATACCTGAATTCTTTGGATACTTTGCTTTCCGTTCTCTTCCTGATGCCTGTCAAATCTTCCATGCCGATTGCGGAGACTCCATTTTGCAAAGCAAACTGAACAAGTTTTTTGGATACACTATGATTCATGGCAGTCATAAACCGTGTCTCTCGACCTGCTATTTTTCTAAGAGTTCTCATAGAGGATCGAGTGCCCAAATAGCGACCGCCTGCCTTCTGCAGTCTCCGGCGTTCCTTAGATCTGATGTTACGATGATTCTTAATCTCGCCACCTGCAAAGAATTTACATTCGTTGTCAGTAGTCGAGGCAACAGCTAGACAATTTATGCCTACATCCACACCCATAAATGTAGATGCATCGACGACATTCTTGTCTATGATGTCCTTCTCACAAGCCAGGTGGAAATAGTACGCTCCATCTTTATGTAAACAAAGTTTTGATGCCAGATATTTCCAAGACCCATCTAAGTATCTCTGAGCATATTGATAATTCAGGAGTTTGTATTTCTTGCGTCCGGCCAATGTAGTTATGCTCAGAGTATCCTTGGATAATCTGAAATCGCGTTCAAACGAGAACGTTGCTGAGGTTGGGCCGAAATCGATGAGCTGCCATTCAGATTCTTTTTTGTCAATCTGACTCTGAAGTGTCTTATAAGCTCCTGAAACTTGCCTAGCTGCATTACAAGCCATCTGAGATTTCAGGTTAAGATTATTTCGTAGATGCCCATAAGTATATTATTGGATCTGCCCGCTCCCAATAGGCTTGCCGATATCAAACACGAATTTCGAGGCATAATTTATGCCTTGGGAAAAGGATTCAAGCAGCTCTGCTAGATCGTTGTCCGGTACATCTAGCTTCGGGATAATGGTCTTTGTGAGCTGCATGGTTAAGTTTATTCACCTATTGCTAAATAAATTTATCTTGGGTGAAAATATTTGTACGCGCTCCTCCCCACCGTGAACGATGGGGACTCCGCGCTGCTACGAAGTTGAAGAAACGCTGGCCGGTCTAGGCCGGGTGTACTACATCAACCGCCTGGAGGATCTTCTTTCTCTGGTGGTGGATGTCACAGGGCAAGCCTTCTCCGGGGAAAGTTTTATCTCCTTGCAATAGACTGCACTTGTGGCGTGCCGGGATAGGGTAGTGGTTATCCTGAGGGACTGTGGATCCCTCGAGCTGGGTTCGAATCCCGGTCCCGGCCCCTAATTCAATTTTATCAGATGGAATATTCTGAAATTTAGTCAAACTGCGGCGGCGCACCCCGCAGCAGAGCTGCGGGGCATGCAAGGCGCCGCCGCCAGGTTAATTGAAATCTAGTAAATTCAATTGTTTGTATCCATCTTTTTCTTCCAAGGTCCCCTGATG
>JALNZQ010000120.1 GCA_023229165.1 Methanothrix sp. | reverse complement strand
ATATGTCCTTAAGCCCCGCCCCTTCCTTCAGCCTGCCCTCTTCCAGCACATTTTCGGGGCTGATGAAGGTGGCATTGCCTATTCTTGCCTTGCCGAAGTCCTGAAAGCTCCTGGCATCCACCATCTGGGCCTGGCCGGACTTGACAAAATCATAATCGGCCAAAAGCTCATACCGAGGACGCGCAGAATAGCTTACAGGAGAGCGCACGTTCTCCTTCGTCTCCATGGGCAAGCTCGCCGCAATCCAATTGTCCAGTCCGCCATCCAGGGCTCTTGCGTTATTATGTCCCAGGTAGCGCAGCGCAAAGAGGACTGCTGTTGCCTCTCCCGAGCCAAAGGAGTCGCTGTAGACCATCAATGCATCTTCCTGGGAGACGCCGGCCCCGCCCAAAATCGCGACCTGATCTGTTACACTACGAAGCGTTCCATTCTCATAAAAAAAGTTCTTGGCGGGAATGTTAACCCCGCTTCTGATATGAGCCTGGCCGGGGGAGCGGCTATTTGATACATCCAGCACCACATCCTTTTCAGAGATAGCATCCAGAGCCTTTAGCATCGCAGGTGCAGGGAATGAATCGGTCCTGCTGCCGGGCGCTACATAAACCCCGCCGATGCTTGACACAGTGCTTGCCGCTGTGCTGTTGACGATTTTGTTTACAGCTTCGCCTACAGACTGGCCGGCCTGGAAGCTTCCGGAGCTGAAGCTGTTTGTGTTCTGATTTCCGGTTACGCCAACAAGGGGAACATCGGAGTTCATGAAAGCCTGAGCCGATGCCGTCCAGGATTCTCCGCCGCCACCGCAACCTCCCACAGAGCAGCCTCCCTGCGCCCAGGGGGTCATAGCAGATGCCGCTATGATAATTGTCAGAAAGAATAGCAAACCGACCTTCATCAAAATCATCTACTTGGGCTTCACGCCGCTTACCTTTATGCTTAAGACAGAATCGGCCACTTCCTTCTGCTGCTCTGCGGAGATCCTGGGCATCTCAATCACTTCCGTTCCGGATGTCTCACAGAGGAGCGATTCTACGGGAAAGCTCGACTCGGCCACCACATTGACCTCGGAAAAGCCCACGCTTTTTATGATCTGCAGATATTCGTTCTTCATGATAGCCCCGGCCAGGCAGCCGATATAGGCTTTGCTGGACCTCTTCACGAATTCCGGCAGCTCTTTGGTCAATACCACATCCGAGACCGCCAGCCTTCCGCCGGGCTTGAGGACACGAAATGCCTCTCTGAAGACCATTTTCTTGTTGGGAACGAGATTGATGACGCAGTTGGAGATGACTACATCCACTAAGCTATCCGCCACGGGCATGTTCTCGAGGTCCCCTTGCCGAAAATCAATATTGGTATATCCGCCTTTGCGAGCGTTGGCCCTGGCGCGATCGACCATTTCCGACGTGATATCCACGCCGATGATCTTTCCTGATGCGCCCACTCGAGAGGAAGCCAGGAAGCAATCGAATCCTGCTCCGGCGCCCATGTCTAATACGACTTCACCCTCTCTCAAGGATGCCAGAGCAACGGGATTACCGCAGCCCAGTCCCATGTTCGATTCTGGTGGAGCGGCCGAGATCTCCTCATCAGAATAGCCCATCCTCTTGCTGATCTCTTCAGGAATATCGCCGCAGCCGCAGCAGCTTCGGGACGAATAATAAGATGTAGCCTGCTTTGCAATTCGAGCATAGCCTTCTTTTACAGCTCTCTTGATCTCTTTTTCCTTAATTGTCATTAGATACTCCACCGATCTTGAATATTAAATTTTTGGCGATTGACGTTAGACTACTGAAATTGTATCTCATCACCTTGATCATAGGCTTTTATTAAGGTTTCCTTGATTTGGAAAAATAAGCGAAAAAAGACACATTAATTCATTGGCCTGCTCGCCCTTCTCTTTCAAACGGCTTGTAGTCGCCGATGTTCTTAATGAGCATCTGATGCCTTATCCACAGGACGATGATGACCGTCAGAGAGACGACCAGCCAGACGGCAAACCACAGCCGCATAAATCTATCCGTCCAGCCCCCCTGAGAATGGATAAAGGCCGCAGCGCCTAAGGTTACAATGGTAGAGAAGAACAAATTAGCGGAAGGCGCCATACCATCCCGATAAGAGGCGCAAAAGCGCTCCCATTCTCTTTCCGCCTTGCCGGCCAAAGAGATCGGATTTCTGCCCAGAAAAACTCCTACGCGCTTGATACGAGAGTCGGCAGACATGATATAGAGATCGTAGCTTATGGCCACCAGAGGAACAAAATAAAGCAGCCAGAATATGTCAGAGATATCGATTCCTACATCCACGGAGCTGAGGCCAAAGAGAACGGTGATAAAGGCCAGCTTCATGGTGACGAGCTGTGTGCGCTCATTTTGCGTTCTTATTTTCTCTTCATGAAGCGCGCGCAAAAACTCCTGATCGTTCTCCTCCATCAATTCCCTACTCCCTGTAAAAAGGTGTATCAATTCTATTAATAATTTTTGTATGTAATTGATTAAGAATATGGGAAATGAATTTATCCTAATCCAGTTCAATAAAGACCGGATGAAACCGATGGACCAGGTATTGGAAACAACTGCCAAGATCAGCAGTATGGAGATCCGAGGAGCAGGCAGAATTGCCACTGCCGCAGCCGCATCTCTGCGCGATTTCTCAAATACTGTGCAAACTCAAAGCCTTGAAGATTTCAATCATCAGATGGAGAAGGCAGCCGACATCCTTCTCAAGACCAGGCCTACGGCGGTCTCTCTCTCCAACGCCATACGCATGGTGATGAAGTACAGGGCAGAAGACCTGCATTCGGCTCGTTTAGCTGTGGCTCTTAACGCCAATCGCTTCATCGAGAATTCCGAAAAGGCTCTGGAGAGAATCGGCCAGATCGGCAGCCGCAGGATCAAGGATGGCGATACCGTGCTCACCCATTGCAACTCTCTGGCGGCTATCTCCGTTATCAGTACCGCCCACAAGTCAGGAAAGAAGATCAAGGTGATAGCCACCGAGTCGCGACCCAGATTTCAAGGCATCACAACCATCGGCATGTTGGACCGCATGGGCATCGAGACAGAGCTGATTGTCGACTCGGCGGCCAGAAGCGTCATGAATGAGGTGGATCTGGTGGTGGTGGGAGCAGACGTGATAACGGCCAACGGAACTCTGGTAAATAAGATAGGCACAGCCCAGATCGCCCTCTGTGCCCATGAGGCCAGGACCAGCTTCGTGGTGGCGGCAGAGACCTACAAGTTCAGCCCCCAAACAATCATGGGTGAACTGGTCACCATCGAGGAGCGCGAGGCCGTTGAGGTCTTGCCGGACATTTCCAAGTACAGCCATGTTCGGGTAAGAAATCCGGCCTTTGATGTCACGCCGCACCAGTACATCGACCTGATCTGCACTGAGGTGGGAGCCATACCCCCGGAGATGAGCTATATGATCATCAGGGAGCGTCTGGGCTGGGAGATGGAAGAGGAGAGCTGATCTAATAATTACGCAGATTATTTACTTATCTCTGCGTCTTCCTCAAGACAACCAGCATAGCAAGAATTGCCGCCACTGCTCCAGGCGCCGGGGTTTGAGGCTCCTCTGCTGCCCCTTGTTCTGCCTGAGATGCATTATATTCTTGCTGCATCTGCCCCGCTGGGATCGGCTGCACCTGCGGCTCAATTGCCGCACCGCTCTTTGCCGCCAGCACATTAATGAAGGCGGTCCTTTTGCCGGAGGGCGCACCCTTGGCTGCAGCATCCACCACAAAGGAGTAGTTGCCCGGTGGCACATCTGCTGCTTTGACGGTACAGTTGTATTTGGTCACGCCCGCCGGATAGACGTTTTTGATCATCTTTTGGCAGGAGAAATCGAATCCTTCGGATTTGTTCTTGAAGACCAGCTCTACATAGGCTCTCTCGCTACCCAGGCCCTTGACAGAGACCGTGAAGTTGGCTTCGCTATTGGGCGTCATCTCAATGGGCGTGACATCAATCACCCGGAACCAGTAGGATGCACCGGCCTGGCCCGCCAGGAGCAAGAGAAGGATAATGAGAAGAACCGAGAATGGATTTTTCATGAGCGGTAAGTTGTCTTAAAGATTATAAAGAGATTTCGGAGATATGTTTGCCGGAATTTATTTCAATATTGATCCCATTCTTTATTATTCATATTTTTAATTTTATTTATATACCATTGTCCGTAAGGCATAAAACGCCATAGGTCAAATATACGATATTCAGAACCCCAATAGTTGTTATAGGTTCCCTGATTTGGGTCGAAATACGAACCCAAAACAATAGCACCTGTTTCATGAGGGTCCAGGTTGCCGATAAGGCCATGGCCGATATGAACCGGCACCGGATTAGCGGCACCCTGCACAATCAACAGAGCGAGGCAAAAGCATAATGCGACAATACATTTATTCATTCCGTATCCTCTCCGATATCAGTATTTTGAATCTCCGGGAATAAATAACTTGGTCTCTGCATCCCGCAGATCTGCTTCAATTAAATGTCGAAGAAGCAACAGGGAAGCTCCGGCCATCAGTTTGTGGGAGGAGTTCACAACCGTATGTATTTTTTATGCGCCTGTTCGATAGTTCCAAGCCATAGAATTCTCACAATCGTTTCGTCTTGGGAAATACGATAAAAGGCAGTATATGATCGAGAAATATGCAATCTATAGACATCATCATGCTTTAAAGATCGAAGCGGCTCTTTGTCGCCACCTTTTCCGGGAAATGGATCGCTTTCAAGAATCCGGAGCTTGGTTTTGACAATCGCATTGCTTTTTTTAGATAGCTTATCCAGGAACTCCTGTGCATCTTCATCTATCAGCACACTGAAGTTTACCATTTCATCGCCACAAACTTGCCCCTTTTCTCAATGCGGTCCATATCCTCGAATAACCGCCGATTTTTTTCTCTCTCGATCATCTCTGCCAAGAGGTGATCATAAGTCTCTCCGGCACTCTTAAGACCTGATAGCTCTTCCCATACTGCTCTTGATACGGGAATACGACTGGTAGCAGACATCTTCCCGGTCACATGCGTGGTTTTTGGCATGATTTCTTGGGCAATGTTTTCTCCATGCTCCGACACCGCCCTGACTTCAGCCTCGCTACTCATTTTGCGCATAATAGCTCTGTAAGGATTGTAAGTAGATATAATTTGTGTTTCCCATGGGAAACTGAATTCATAATGTCAATAGATCTTGTTTTCCATCCGTCACGTGTGATCCCCTGCCTGGGCGCATGGGCGTTTCAATTGAGCCACGACTTTTCAGCCATGGAAACAAGTGAGTAGGTGTTGTAAAATGAGCTTTGGAAAGTTTCAATTGAGCCACGACTTTTCAGCCATGGAAACGTGCCACGACAGAGAGTATCGTCATAGAAGGATACAGCGGTTTCAATTGAGCCACGACTTTTCAGCCATGGAAACTCTATATTACGGTTAACGTAGTTAATCAAACCGAGATAGTTTCAATTGAGCCACGACTTTTCAGCCATGGAAACTACATATGTAAACATGGATACATTTTTTGATGAATTGTTTCAATTGAGCCACGACTTTTCAGCCATGGAAACAATGGGAAGAAACGCACAAATTTCTGGAAAACAATCAGGTTTCAATTGAGCCACGACTTTTCAGCCATGGAAACCGCAACCCCCATGGACGCACTAATGAATCTTCCAAAGGTTTCAATTGAGCCACGACTTTTCAGCCATGGAAACCCAAAGCGAGCTACGTCGATCCCACGGAGACACCGTTTCAATTGAGCCACGACTTTTCAGCCATGGAAACTAGATATCCAGAACAAGCCCGAGACCGATCAGCTCAGTTTCAATTGAGCCACGACTTTTCAGCCATGGAAACGACAAGCCGTACATTGAGAACTTCATCCAGTATACTCAGTTTCAATTGAGCCACGACTTTTCAGCCATGGAAACAAGGTGTTGCATCTTTGGGACGGGTTCCAGTCCATGGTTTCAATTGAGCCACGACTTTTCAGCCATGGAAACAATAAGCGGAGTGACATCAGTAAATGTACCGACTGTATTCGTTTCAATTGAGCCACGACTTTTCAGCCATGGAAACATGATGTATTGGAAGATTGTCCATTCACTCCTTTGTCAGTTTCAATTGAGCCACGACTTTTCAGCCATGGAAACGGCGGCCATTTTTCGGCCTTTACTGATATCGAAAAAAAGACGATTTTCGCGCATAATGTTAACTTCTAACAATACTTTCAGAAAGTTAACAGTCACTGAGGGCCATTTTCGATATGCACAGACCTTTCACGCATCTCCTGGGAAAATGGACACCACCTCAATGCGTGAAAATGGGACGTTCTCCGTCCCATTAAGTCCATCCGTCTGGCCCGGACGGCCCTGAATTAACAGGGGCTTGCTCGCCAAATCTTGTGCATCCATTTGAGGACACTACTACTATCTAAACTTTGCTTTAAACCAGGTGTCATGCGGATCTTGTATTGCGCTTCATCAAACCAGCTCTTCAATGTGCTTCATCTCCGCGACATCGGTCAGGTCGCTGATCGACTCGTGCCTGACATCGATGCCGCATTCCTGCGCGGCTGCCACCAGATTTGTGCCCCCCACGAGAGAAATTCCCACGTGATCCCTCTCCACAGAGACGCCCAGCACATTCATATTCGGCTCGCCCAGCTCCAGGACTCCGGTAAACTCCGCTGCGGTCAGAAGGTCCAGCACCTCCTCGATTCTATCCCTGGCCAGCATGGGTGCCTCCTGGAGATTGCCCAGGATGCGCCCGTTTCCCGTGCGCATCATTCCCGTGATATCCGTCAGATCCTGAGACGTGAGAACGTCTATGGGATCGATGGTTGTGGCCCAGTACATGAGCATGTCAGTGAATCTGGTCGGCTCGCGCTCTACCACTTCTATCAGCCCGCCGCCTTTGGGACGCACGGGTATGCCGGACTTGAGCAAAACACCGCTGATGGTCAAGCTGCAAGCGGTTTTAATCTTTATCAGTCTTTTCCCCTCGCCTAACATAATCAAAGGCGAGACGGAAAGGCCGCTTTGGATGATATCGTAAAAGACAGCTAGCGTATCATTTAGGCGTTCCTTTTCTACCAGAGATGTGTTGGTAATTATTCTTCCTTTCATCTCTACCGGATCAAAGCTCACCTGATGCATGAGGTTCTCAATCCGGGATAAGGTGAAGACCAGTGGCTCGGAGGATTTCACGCCGTCTAATCTGCTCAGGATTTATTTAGCCTTTCACCTGTCTTATCCAATTCTCAATGAAATTGATTTGAACCCGGAAAGAAAATGTCATTAGAAGGTATTTATATCACTTCCTCCTTACTATTATTAATGTTGCGCCAAAGGTTCGTGCTGGATACGACAGCACTCACGGACTCTTTAGCCTGGGAGAGCGAGGGCGCCGCCAGCATCTGCGAGGGAATGAATGCCATATTGGACCGCGTGGCAGAAGGAAGGCTTCACCTGGGGATCAGCTGCTACATTCCATATCCTTCCGTCTACAATGAGATCAAGGATTTCGCCAGGCATAATAATTGTGATGCTCGAGTCTTGGGTAAGGTCGATACCTGGCTCGTTAAAAAGTCGCCTGACAGGTACAAAGTAAAGGTGCCTTCCAAGATCTTTTATGAATATGTCGACTACATGAGAAGCCGCATAAACAAAGGCATGAACATCTCCGAAGAGGCCATATGGGAATCCGTCTCCAGATGCATATCTCTCTCCGAGAGCGGCACCGGTCTCGCTGACATGAAAGATGAAATCGAGCGTGAGATTGTGGGCAGCATAATCAGAAAATTTCGAGAGAAGTACAGAGCAGCACTGCGCTATGGCATCCTGGACAGCGCCCCGGACATCGACGTTTTGTTATTGGCAAAAGAGCTGGATGCGGCCGTTGTCTCTCAAGACCTGGGGATACAGCGCTGGGCAGAGCAGCTCGGCCTT
>JALNZQ010000119.1 GCA_023229165.1 Methanothrix sp. | reverse complement strand
CATGTAATCCAGAATATGGCCGAAGTGGGTGATGATCACGCCGGACTTGGTCCTCTGGCTCGGACGCTGGTCTTTCTGTGTGAGAGTGTTTATGGCTTCGCCGATGAGCTTGATATTCTCCAGGTCCACGCCGGAGTCCGGCTCATCCAGCATGACGAAATCAGGCTGCTGGGCTAAGAGCTGGACCATCTCGGAGCGCTTTACCTCGCCCCCCGAGAAGCCGCGATTGACATCCCTATCTGCAAAAGCCTCAAAGTCCATCTTCCGGAGGATGGCCATTGCATCTGCCTTGGGATTGATGATCTTGATGAGGTCCTTAAGGCGCAGCCCGCGAATGGCCGGAGGACGCTGAAAAGCCATGCCTATGCCCAAGCGTGCCCTTTCGTCCATGGACATGTGCGTGATATCTTCGCCCTTGAATACAATGCGCCCCCCATCGACAACGTACCTGGGAATGCCAGCGATGACGTTCAAGAGAGTTGTCTTGCCCGTTCCATTGGGCCCAAAGAGAACGTGGGTCTCGCCACGACTTATTCTAAGGTTGAAGTTCTTTAGAACCTGCTTACCGCCGATGCTGACCGACAGATCTTCAATCTCTAGCAGCCACATCACCTCCAATCAGTAAATCAATCGATCGTTGGATTATAATATCTTTTGCAGCGGCTAATATCGCGCCAGGGTTTGCAGCTCATCTATCGACCGGTTCAGGCTGGCGTAGCTTCTTACAACTCTGCCGGCCTCCGTGTCACCGCAGCCGAGCATCTCGCACAGCTCCCTATCGTAATCCTCCAGATCGATCTTTCTTTTGCGCAAATACTCATGCCCCCAGGTCCCGGCCACCAAATACTTGTTAAGCGGATCGGAGCTGCTACGATAGTGCTCCAGCATGGCCTGTACAGGATTGTCCAGCCGGTCGAAGGTCTTTTGCAGCGACGTTGCCTTCTTTTGCTCGTCGGTCCTGCTGGCCAGACGGGGCCGCCAGACCACTACCTCCAGCGCCGCCGCCAGGACCGCGTCCAAATTGAGATGGGCGAAGCGAATGAAGTTTGCCAGCGCTTTTGCATCCCGGGCCTTTGCCGAGGACTGCACGTAGACAGAGATCTTGCCGATCTTCTCGGAGAACTCGCCCTGGCGCAGAGGCGCAAGCATTTTCTGCACATCTTCCACAGCCTGCGCCAGCGAGCCCGCAAGCCCGCTTTCTTCCCCACGTGCCTGCTCGTCTGCCATTTTTCCGCCTACCACACCTACCACATGAGCCGGGGCAAGATCCTCTGTCCGGCCAAAAGGCTGCTGGCATCCTCGGCGCGGCGGGTGACCTCTGCCTTGCCTCCGGAAACGAGTACCTCAGCCGGGCGGGGCTGGCCGTTGTACTGAGAGGCCATGGAAAAGCCATAGGCTCCAGCATCGAGGAATGCCAGAACGTCGCCGCGCGCAAGCGCGGGCAGCCGCCGGTCTTTGGCCAGCACATCTCCGGTCTCGCAGATAGGCCCCACCACGGTGTAGGTCTCCTCTGCGGGCGCGCTGGCGCGGCTGGCCACTACGACATGATGGTAAGAGTCGTAGAGCATGGGCCGGGCGAGGACGTTGAAGCCTGCATCGACAGCCACGAAATTGACATGAGCCCTCTTGACCACGTTGACCGTTGTGAGCATGACCGTGGTATCGGCTACGATGCTGCGGCCCGGCTCTAAGATGAGCTTGGGCGAGATGCCCAGGGCACGGCTGCGGTCCTGGAATATGGGCAATATCGCCGTAGCCAGGTCGGCGGGAGTGGGCGCAGGCAGGTCGGGATGGTACTGTATGCCCAGGCCCCCACCCAGGTCGATCCTTTGCACCTCGCCGCCCGCAGCTACGACCGCAGCAGCGATGTCCATCATCTTGCCCGCCGCCTCGGCAAATGGTGCCGTATCCAATATCTGCGAGCCGATGTGGCAGTGCAGGCCTACGGGCTTTACCCCCTCCAGGCCCATTGCCCTCAGGTAGGTCTCAGCCACCTGCTCCGCCGGAATGCCGAACTTGGAAGAACGAAGGCCTGTGGCGATCTTGGGATGGGTCTTGGGGGAGACATCGGGATTTACCCGGAAGAGGATCTCTGCTTCACGCCCCATTTTCTGGGCGGTCTTTGCGAGATGCTCTAGCTCCTCGCGCGAGTCCACGGACATGCGGACATTCGCCTGGATGGCCATCTCGTGATCCTTCTCGCTCTTGGAGTTGCCGTTGTAGAGGATCTTTTCCCGAGGGATGCCGGCCATGCGCACCACGAAAAGCTCTCCTGCCGAAAAGACATCGGCGCCCATACCCTCCTGGGCGGCGATGCGCAGCAATGTGAGGTTTCCATTGGCCTTTACTGCGAAGTACTTGTCCGCATCGGGAAAGGCGCGATGATAGGCGCGAATGTTCTCGCGCAGCCTCTTTTCGGAGGTGACGTAAAGAGGGGTGCCCTGCTGCTGGGCGAGGGCAACGCAGTCAACGTCTTCGAGAAAGAGATGGTTATTGCGAGGGGTGAGATGAGATTTAGGTCCGAACATGATTCTAACTGATCTCTCAGGGATTACTAAATCGTTTCCATGCCGAAGAGAAAAAATATTTTACTGGCTAAAAAGGAGGAGGGAGTGGCCTGGAAGGCGGCCCTCGATTGTGCCGGCAAGACGATCGCGTCTTCAGATGGCGATAGAGCAGAGTCCAGGAGCCGAACCATTGGGGGTGAGAATGCAAATGCGGCCCTCTAAGCCGACCTCTACATAGCCGCCTTTGGGTTTCGCGTCGAAGTCATGGGTTGCCAGATAGAAGGCCAGATCCTGCGTGTCCATGCCGGGGTCATCGAAAGACGATATTGCGGACTTCAACTCAGAGAGGGTGGCTTTCGATGCGCTGACCGTTGGCAGAGCCAAAATGATCACAATCGAGATGAGACATATTGCACTTATTTCCTTCCAGGCCATAGCAACTACTAAGCAGTTCGAGAATCATATAGACGATTGAGTACAACTTAGATGCTAAATTTTAACAGATCTGACTGTCTTTAGCTGGCTACTTCTTGAGCTCAATGACATACTCGCAGTGGGGATCTCCGGTGCACATCCTCTTCGTGTACCTCATGATATACCGCGGGTTGAGGCTTTCGACAAAGTTTTGGCAAAAGGCCTGACAGTGAGAAGGTGTTCCTGCCGTCGGCCCGTAGCCGATATTTCTGTGAGCATTGAGCATCGGACAGCCGGTCATCTTGCCTATTACCCGATTAACATTAGCCTCTAAGACTACGCCCGCAAACTCAGGCCCCATAATTATGGTAGAGATGATACCCAAAGTGCCATCAATTTCTACCGCATTGCTCGATGGAAGGCCCAGGGATTTTGCCATCACCTTTGATGCCTTGCCTCCTTCAGTCATGATCGCATTCCAGATCTCATCGATCTTATCGCCGATAATCTGCCGGACGAGCATGTCATAGACTACGGATTGACTATTTGCAGCCCTGGTGGCGATCTCCCAGCGGACCTCGGCAGGAATATCCTTTATGTTGACCATTAGCGGACCTCACTGCCAATATACTGGTATTAATAATTAAATTTATTCTTCCAGATGGCCTTAGAACATGAAAATGTTATCAGGATTGTAGTGCAGACAGTGTATCGCACGGTCCGTCGGTTTAAAAGCACCCTCACCTTTCACAAAATTTTTTCCTTCACCCTTTCCACCACAATTCCCGCCTGCTGCAAGAAATCCAGCGCAGTGCCATCCGGGTAGCTCTGCCGGTAGACCACCTTTATCACCCGGGCATTGATCATCATCTTGGCGCAGAGGATACAGGGCTGGTGGGTGCAGTAAAGCGTTGCCCCCTCAATGCTGATGCCGTGCAGTGCCGCCTGAATGATGGCGTTCTGCTCGGCATGCACCGCCCGGCATAGCTCGTGGCGCGTGCCCGAGGCCACGCCCTCGCGAGCGCAGCCCACGACATCGCAGTGCTCCAGGCCGGAAGGCGCGCCGTTGTAGCCCGTTGTTAGGATGCGCTTGTTTTTCACAAAGAGCGCACCCACCTGGTTTCGCAGGCAGGTGGAGCGTTTGGCCACTACCGAGGCAATCTCCATGAAATAATCGTCGGACGAGGGACGTTCGATGGATTTCATTATGAATTGCAGCGGCCTTTAGCTTAAAAACCTCTCGCAGATCAGGGCAAGATTAATATTTGTTTCCCTACGCGATTGATGGTTATGTCTATTCATTGGGCTGACGTCATCGCCGAGAAGCTCGAAAAGAGCGGCCCTCACACCATTGCCACGGGCATAACCCCTTCGGGCCCCGTGCACATCGGAAATATGCGCGAGGTCATGACGGCAGAGGCCGTCTACCGCGCCCTTCTGGACAGAGGTGTGGAGGCTAAGCTCATCTACATCGCCGACACCTACGACCGCCTGCGCAGGCTCTACCCATTCCTGCCGGAGAGCTTCACCGAGCACATAGGAAAACCGCTCTCGGAAATACCCTGCCCCCTGGGATGCTGCGCCAGCTACGCAGACCATTTCCTAAATCCGTTCCTGAAGAGCATGGAAAGGCTGGGCATCAAGCCCCAGGTCTACCGCGCCGATGTGCTGTACAAGGAAGGCAAGTACAACGAGGCCATTAAAACGGCCTTGCGGCGCAAAGACGACATCGCCCGCATCCTAAAAGAGGTCTCGGGCCGCGACGTACCGGAGGGCTGGAGCCCCTTTGATGCCATCTGCTCGGCCTGCGGCCGCACCAACACCACCCACGTCACTGGCTTTGATCTCGTGGGGGAAACGGTGGACTACGAATGCTCCTGCGGCTCGCGGGGCACCGTCTCCATGAGCGGCGGAGGAAAGCTGGTCTGGCGGGTGGACTGGCCGGCCCGCTGGCCCATCTTCAATGTTACTGTCGAGCCCTTCGGCAAGGACCACGCCACTGCCGGTGGGTCCTACGACACAGGCAAGCGCATCAGCGAGGAGATCTACGACTACCCGGCCCCCTTCCCCATGGTCTACGAGTGGATCCATCTCAAGGGCGTGGGCGCCATGCACAGCTCCACCGGAATTGTGGTCACCATCCAGGAGATGCTGGACGTGGTGCCCCCCGAAGTCCTGCGCTACCTGATCATCAGGAACAAGCCCGAAAAGCATATCGAGTTTGACCCGGGACTGCCGCTGCTCTCCCTGGTGGACGAGTACGACCAGAGAAAGGGCGATGAGAGGGCCATCGAGCTCTCCAATATCAACAAGAGCGGCCCCTTCGAGATTCCCTTCCGCCACATGGTCACGGCGGTACAGATCGCTCGCGGCGACGAGGACGGCCTCTTCGTGGCCCTGAAAAGATCCGGCTACGATGTCATCACGAGGCGCGAGGAGATATTGGGCAGGGCAAGAAATGTGCAAACATGGCTTGACAAATATGCGCCGGCTTACGTCAAGTTCCAGGTTCAAGAGATACTTCCTGTTGCAGTCAAGAACCTCACTCCCGAGGAAAGAAAGAGCCTGGGCATCCTGGCCGAGAGGATAGAAGAGAAGACGGCGGCCGACATTCACGAACTGGTCTATGCCGTGGCCAAGGAGCAGGGCCTCGACTCCAAGAAGTTCTTCCAGGCCATCTATCTGACATTCCTGGGCGACCGTCAGGGCCCCAAGGTGGGATGGTTTTTGGCCAGCCTGGAGAGAGGCTTTGTGAGAGGCCGGCTGAAGGAAGCGGCTGCTGCTTAGATTATAATCAAGAGATGGCATGGTGCATAAGATCTACCTGTCCGGACCGCTCTTCTCGCGGGGCGAGATCGCCTGGGGCGAGCGCGTCAAGGGATTCTTAGAGGACAGGCTGGATGGCGTCCGAATAATCTGGCCCCATGAAATCGTCCCTTGCTCTGGAAAGCCGCTGCAGATCTTCCAGGTCAATTTGCAGGCCTTAAGCGAATGCGATATCATGGTAGCCATGCTGGACGGCCCCCAGGTGGACGACGGCACCGCCTGGGAGGTTGGCTATTTCTTCATGCAGGGCAAAAAAATCCTGGGGCTGAGAACGGACTTTCGCCGCGCCGGAGAAACGGATAATTCTAAAGTCAACCTCATGATTGAGTGCTCCTGCCTGGCCGTGGCCGGTGGCCTGGAAGAGCTGGCATCGGATCTGAAGAGGCTCTTAGATTGATCTCGCCCGTCTTTGACGCGCCCCTTCTCCTGGTGGAGGGAGAAGAGCGCGTCCTGGTGGCCGCTGATCTTCACCTGGGCCTGGAGTATGAACTGTGGATGGGGGGATTCTCCATTCCCAGCCAGACCGAAAAAATCCTGGCCGAGCTACTGGGCTTTTTGGCAGAGATTAAACCGGACAGAATACTGCTTTTAGGGGACATAAAGCACAACGTTCCCAAGACGAGCTGGCAGGAGAAGAGAGAGATTCCCGAATTCTTGCGCCGGCTTTGCGCCCAGGTTAAAGTCGAGATCGTGCCGGGAAATCATGACAGCAACCTTGCCGACATGGCTCCTCAGGGCGCGCGGGTGCGTCCGTCCTCCGGATTTGTGCTGGACGGCGTGGGCTATTTTCACGGCCACACCTGGCCTGATGAAAAGGTTGTGGGCGCAGACTGCCTGGTAGCAGGGCACCTGCATCCGGCGGTAAGGCTCCCGGACCCTTTATGCCACTCACCTTCCCGCCCCGTTTGGGCAAAAACGCATCTGATGAGTGAGGCAGTACAAGAGCATTACGGTTTTGCGAGGGACAGTGAGATCATCATCGCCCCCGCCTTCAATATTCTTTGCGGCGGACTGCCCCTCAATGAGCCTATCGAGGAAATGCGCGGGCCGCTCTTATCCATGGCTGACTGGGAGAAGGCACGCCTCTATCTGCTGGACGGAACCGACCTCGGCACCCTCGAGGAGATTAAAGCGGTCCAAAGAAAGACAGGCGGAGCCGTAAGAATTAATACTAATGCTATTCTTACAAATGAGGGCGATAAAGAGTGAATAATAAAGATAGGCTTTTGGAATTACTAAAGGACAAGTCCCTTGAGGTGAGGCCGGTCACCCTGTCCTCAGGCAAAATCAGCGATTATTACATGGACTGCAAGCGCGTTACCTTAAGCTCGGAAGGGGCCTACCTCACCGGCAAGCTGATGCTGGAGATGATCCGGCCGGAGGTATCCGCCGTGGCCGGTCTCACCCTGGGCGCGGACCCCATTGTATCATCCATCTCGGTTCTAAGCCATATTCAAAAGAGAGGCTTATCGGGCCTGATTGTGCGAAAAGAGCCCAAGAAGCACGGAACCATGAGCTATGTAGAGGGGCCAGCTCTGCAAAAAGGTGCGATGGTCGCCGTGGTAGAAGACGTGGTCACCTCGGGAGCATCCCTTCTTAGAGCCGTCGATCGCATTGAGGCCGCAGGCTATCGGCCTGTGCAAACACTGACCATACTGGACCGCCAGGAAGGCGGAAGAGAAGCCATCGAAGAGCGAGGATTTGTGCTGCAAGCCCTCTTTACGCGCGACGATTTGGGGATTAAAAGAAACAAATAGTAAAGTTATTGATCCGCAGGGGGCTGTTCTTCCTGATCAGGTACCTTATCAGGTTCCTTATCTGGCACATCTTCAGGAGATCCGCTATCGGGCTTGTCGCCGGCAGGTTGCGTATCCTGCGGCGGTACTCTGCCAGGCATGTCGCCGCCTTGTGGCATCTGGGAGGGGTCCGTACCCATCGGATTTGATCCATCCGGCCCTACACCGGGTGTTTGCTCTCCAGGCACTGGCTGAGGCTCGGGCACCGCAGAAGCAATAGCAGTAAACGGCGCTTCCAGCCGAAGATTGCGCCAGGTCCCATCTTCCGAGTAAGAGATCTCAGAGACTATCCAGTAAGTCCCGCTCTGCTCTGCTGTGAGAGGGTAGCTGATCTGCTGCATGACGCCAGGGTACAGCTGCGTGCTCTGGCCGCCCGCGTTCGCGACAACACCAGAAGGAAGGCTGGGCGTGACCACAGCCTCTGTGGGTGTCTGTCCATTGTAGGTCAGCGATACGGTTACAGTTACCATCTGTCCAACATC
>JALNZQ010000118.1 GCA_023229165.1 Methanothrix sp. | reverse complement strand
AACTTTTCAAGGCCGGAAAAGCCCTCGATCGTGCCCAGGAAGACATTCTTGTGCTCTTCTTTCAATACCATGGACATGAGGGAGTAGAGAGCATCGGCTGGGTGGCCTGTGCCATGTCCCACCAGAAGCACCGCCTCTTTCTCCGGATTCCGACGATATGCGGGATCGCAGCAAAGGGCAGGCAGGAAGGATGAGACCTTTCGGCAGTCCGGCAGGTCCGAGAGCAGAGGCAAACCGATCTCCAGGCGCGAGAAGGCCGGATTTGCGCCCTTCAATTCCTGCACCAGTGCTGCCACCTGGTGAAATTCTCTCCCCGGCACGATCTGCAGGGATTGGACGATCACGCTTTCCGATCCCAGGTCGCATAGCTCCCTTAGCGCAGCCGGAAGGCTCTGAATGCTGATGCCTTTTTTCTCTTGCAGCCTTTTCCTCATGAGGTGGGAGGTGAAGGCCAGCCGAACGAGGGAGCCAGGAAACATGCGCTCATAGGCCTTTAGGATCTGGTCATAGGTGGCCAGGGCAGGAGGAAAAAGAGTGCCATAGGGGGCAAGGACAATTCCAATTGGCATCAAATCAGCTCCATTCAAGGCTTATGCCCGTGGATACGATCCCAGCACCCGAATCATGGCAGCCTTTTCTTTTATGGCAGCTATTGCCTGCTCTACGGTGCTGTCATCCACATGCCCTTCCAGGTCGATGTAAAAGTAGTAATCTCCGAGGCCCTTACGACTGGGGCGGGACTCTATTCTTGTCAAATTGATGCTACGCCTGGCAAACTCCTCTAAAATGGAGAAGAGCGCACCGGGACGATCCTTATCCAGGTAAATGACCAGCGATGTCTTGTCCCGGCCGGTGGCTACGGCCATCTTCCTTGCTGCCACAATAAAACGGGTTACATTGTCGCTTGCATCCTGAATCTCCCTGGCCAGGATATGCAGCCCATATTTCTCAGCCGTGTCCGCTCCTGCTACCGCTGCCATCTCAGGGAACTCCTGGGCCAGGCGGGCGGCATGGCTGGTGGAACCAGTGGTCCTGATCTCGGCCTCTGGATAGTGCTCGCGCAAATACTGCCGGCATTGGGCCAGTGCTTGGGGGTGGGAGAGGATGACCTTGATGTCACCTTGACCCTGGCCCACCAGGCAGTGTCTAACGGGAACGTTCACCTCTCCCACGATCACAACATCCAATCTCAAGAGCAGATCCATGACTGTGGTTACTGCTCCCTCCAGGCTGTTTTCTACAGGGACGGTGCCTGCATCAATCCGGCCAGCCTGCACTGCCTCCAGCACTCCCTCAAAGTCATTGAAATAGACGAGGGCGGCCTCTGGCCTGTTCTTTATCCAGAGAAGTGCCGCCTTTTCCGAATATGTTCCCTCCGGCCCGAGAGCTCCAATCCTGTAGCTCAAGCTCAATCTTTCTCCTTTGTTTTTTCATCCAGTTCGGCCATCAGCTCCACGGCACGATCTACGCTTATCCTGCGCTCGGCAGCCATGCGGGCTGCGATGATCTCAATCAGATCGCACTTAGCCCCTGCCTGCACAGCCACGTTCTTGGCGTGCAGGGACATGTGCCCCCTCTGAATGCCTTCCGAAGCCAGGGCCCGCAGCGCTGCAAAGTTCTGGCACAGCCCCACTGAAGCGATGATGCGGGAGAGATCGTCTGCGCTTTTGACGCCCAGAATTTTCACGGCCGTCTTGGCAACAGGATGAACGCGCGTCGCTCCACCCACCAGGCCCACGGCTACGGGCATCTCAATGGTTCCCACCAGGTCTCCATCCCTGTTCTTCTCGTACCGGGTGAGCGATTTGTAGCGTCCACTTATCGAGGCAAAGGCATGAGCTCCGGCCTCCACAGCCCGTGTATCATTTCCAGAGGCCAGCACCACGGCCGTTACTCCATTCATGATGCCCTTGTTGTGGGTCGCGGCGCGGTAGGGATCGACCTCTGCCAGCTCTGCCGCCAAAAGAATTCCGTCCACAACCTCATGGCCGCCTATCTCCTCTGCCTTGAAGACCGCCTTTACCCGAACCAGTCGAAGATCGGCCAGATTGGAGATGATGCGCAGATACACCCGCCCGCCAGTGATTTGCTCAATGCGCGGCGCGAGCGCTTCGGCCATGGTATTGACGGCGTTGGCACCCATGGCATCCCGGCAGTCAACGATGAGATGGGTTACTACCATCGGTCCCATCTTGGAGTCGATGACATAGACCTCGATATCCTTGACACCTCCCCCGTACTTGACCAGCATGGGATCTTTGTCGTTGGCCATCCTCATCAGCTCGTCTTTATGAAGCAGAATAGCTTGGCGGGCCGCAAAGGGATCGCATATTCCCGTGGCTTGAATTTGGGCGCGCATGACTGGCCCCGTGCTGGAGGTAAAAAAGCCGCCCGCTTCCCGCGCCATTCTTGCGCCGTTGCTGGCCGCGGCGATGACAGAAGGTTCCTCGGTGGCCATGGGTATGAGCACCTCTTTGCCGTCGATGACGAAGTTGGTGGCGATTCCCAGCGGCACCTGGAACATGCCTATCACATTCTCCGTCATCTTGTCGGCCTGGTCAAGAAGAAGGCCCGTCTGCACCTGGGCTATCTCTTCTGCCCCAATAGCAGCCTGCTCTGCCACAGCGATAAGCCTCTCGGATGGAGCAAGCTTGTAAAATCCCGATATTCTGGACGTCATAGATCTCAGTTCCTTTGAAAGGGGAAAAACTTTATTCTATCCGGAGGATTTATTTTTATGGTCCAATCCTCCCTATCCCTGGCCGGAGAAATTCTAAAGCTGGAAAGCATTGTGGGAAGGCTGAGTCCCGTGCAAAAGATGCTTCTGGGAACTGACGGATCCGTGACAAACCTGCTGGAAGTTGTAACAGGAAGCCCGGTTGAGATCGAGACACTGGTGCAGAAGGTTGTTCCGGCAGATGAGACTGTGGCAAAAGAGCTTCAAGTAAACCCCGGAGAGGATGTCAATTTCAGGGTAGTGCTTTTGAAGACGGCAAATAGCCATGAGGCGCTGGTCTACGCAGTCTCGCATACGCCCCTAAAAAGGCTGGACGCGAGCTTTAAAGATGACCTTACTAAGGCCGATATTCCCATAGGGGTTATCCTGAAAAAACACCGCATCGAATCGCGGCGAGATATAACAAGCACAGCATTTTTGTCTGCCGGGCAGGAGCATTGCCGGGTCTTTGGCGTATTTGCTCGCGAGATTATGCTCACGAGAAGCTACAAGATAATTCGCCATGGCCAGCCGCTCATTGCCATCAAGGAAACCTTTCCCTACAACAGCTTTCGAGATGAGCAAAGGGTTTTGATCCAGACGCCTTCCCGATTGCATCTGACCCTGACCGATTTAACGGGCAGCAGCGGTCGAGTGGACGGGGGCGTGGGTGTCACTCTGGATGAGCCGAACATATTGCTGGAGGCTGTTAGATGCGAGGATCTGGTGGCAGTGGGAGAGAATGCCAATCGCGCTCTGGATGCGGCCCGAGCGGTGCAAAAGCACCTGGGCCTGGGCGGAGCGCGTCTCTCGATACGCAGCGGATACAGAATGCATGCGGGCCTGGGCAGCGGAACGCAGATAGGCATTGCCGCAGGAAAGGCAATGTGTGAGCTCTATAACCAGCAGCTCTCCGTGCGCGAGATCGCCCGCCTCACTCGCCGGGGTGGAACCAGCGGCATCGGCACGGCTGCCTTTGAGACGGGCGGCTTCTTAATAGACGGTGGGCATAGCTATGGACCGGGAAAAGACAAAATGAGCTTTTCGCCCTCGGCTGCATGCGGCGGCGTGCGGCCTGCGTCTGTCACTATGCGCCATGACTTTCCTCGTGACTGGAAGATCATCCTGGCCCTGCCCGACATTGCTGCGGGCGCTCACGGAAAGATGGAAGTTGACATATTCCGGGATTACTGCCCCCTGCCCATCGCTGAGGTGCATGAGCTATGCTACCAGATCCTGGTGCGCATGGTGCCTTCTCTGGTGGAAGAGAACCTGGATGACTTCGGAGCGGCCGTCAACAGAGTGCAGGAGATCGGCTTCAAGAAGATTGAAGTAATGATGCAGCATCCCGTAGTGCACCGGCTGATGGCATATATGCGAGAAGCAGGTGCGGCCTGCGCGGGCCTCAGCTCCTTTGGGCCAACGGTTTACGCGATAACGGATACTCAAGGGCAGGATATAGAAGCCTCTGCTCGAGAGGCCATGAGAGAGGTTGGTGGGGAGGTTCTCATCACTCGCGCCAGAAATGAGGGCGCAAGAGTAAGGATGGCCTAGATAAACAAATTATATTGAGAGATGATTAAATGAGCGATATCAAATCCTTATTGGAAAAACTGAGCAATGCACACGGCATATCGGGCTGGGAAGGATCAATACAGGAAATAGTAAAAGAGGAGATTGCCCCTTACGTGGATGAGGTCCGTTTGGACAAATTGGGAAATCTCATCGCCACCAAGAAGGGAGCGTCTCCTTCCATCATGATCGAGGCCCATGCCGACGAGATCGGCCTCATGGTAAAACATGTGGACGAGAAGGGATTCCTTCGTTTTATTCGCATCGGTGGCTGGTTTGACCAGACCCTCCTAAACCAGAGGGTCATCGTCCATACCAGATCCGGGCCTATCACCGGAGTCATAGGCTGTAAGCCACCCCATGTCATGAAAGATGAGGACAGAAAGAAGGTGGTCGAGGGCAAAGATATGTTCATCGACATCGGCTGCGAGAGCGATAAGGAGGTGGCGGCTCTCGGTATCCTGCCCGGCACGCCCGTATCCATGGACCGGACATTTGCCGTTTTGCAGGGAGACCGGGTCACCGGAAAGGCCTTTGATAACCGGGCGGGGCTCATTGTCATGATCGAGGCCCTGAAGAGAACCAAGTCCAAGTCCACCATTTATGCCGTGGCTACGGTACAAGAGGAGGTAGGCCTGAAGGGTGCCAGGGTTGCCGCCTATGGCCTGGATCCCGATGTAGCCATAGCTGCCGATGTGACCATTCCGGGAGATCATCCCGGCATAGAGAAGAAGGACGCCCCCATCGAGATGGGCAAAGGCCCGGTGGTAGTGGTGGCCGATGCCTCAGGGCGGGGCATCATCGCCACTCCCCAGGTCATCGAGTGGCTGGCTGGCACAGCCCGGGAGTTTGAGATCCCCGTGCAACTGGAGGCCTCAGACGGGGGCACTACGGACGCCACAGCCATCTACCTCACCAAGTCCGGTATTCCTACGGGCGTTATCAGCGTGGCCACGCGCTACATCCACTCGCCTGTGGAGGTTTTGTGCATCAGCGATATCGAAAAGGCAGCGGACCTGATGGCGAAGTGCCTGGAGACGGCTGGGAGATACTTTAAAAAATAATTATTTCAAACTTTTTTATAATATTGTTAAATAAAAAAATCAAGATTTAAGAGGCCTGTCCGGACTTCTCCGGCAGTCCCCTAAGAGCAAATTTCAGCTTGATCCGATCAGGCTTATAACTACGAAACCCAAGATCACACCTATTACAAACACAACTGCAAACGAGGTGTAGATCAGTGATCCGGCTAATACAACAGCTTCCATATACTCATCTCACTACCAGCACTGGGATCGTTGCCCAGTAAAGAACCTTCTGCACTACGCTTCCTATGAGCAGCTTGGAGGCACCGGACTCTCCATGGCTTCCCATGACAATCAGGTCCGCCTTCTCAGCTCCTGCAGTATCTATAACCACGTTTGCGGGAGCGCCAATTCTGACGATTGTATCTACAGTAACGCCCAACTTGCCGCCCATGGCCTTGAGCTCTTCAACTGCTTTTCCGCCCGCTTTCTCCAGCTTGGCCTCTACTTCTTTTCTATCAGCCCCAAGCTGTCTAACTGCGCTGGCAATAACGACCTCGTTTACTACGTTAAGTGCTATGACCTGTGCGCCGAGTCCCTTAGCGAGCTCCATGCCCTCCTGCGCGGCTTTCATGGATTTGTCTGAGCCATCTGTGGCGATCAATATCCGCTTGTACATCCTATCCCACCTTTGTTATTTCTCTCACTGACATTGTATAAATAGCTATCTTCCCGATTCAAGAATTCTAAGGGCCAATAGCGCCGCATTTTCTCCATTATCGATGCCCACGCAGGCCACAGGAACTCCAGGCGGCATTTGAACAATTGATAAAAGTGCATCCAGGCCGCCAAGTTTTGCACTTACCGGCACTCCAATGACCGGGCGCGCGGTTTTTGAGGCGATAACGCCGGGCAGCGCCGCGGAAAGGCCGGCAATGCCGATAAAAACACGGGCATCCGTCCTGGTGATGTAGTCTTCCAGCTCCTGAGGATTGCGATGTGCAGAGAGGACTTTATGCTCAAATGACGCGCCCTTCTCTTCCAGTTTGCTGGCAACCCTGTCCACAATTGCCTGATCTGATTTGGACCCGGAAATTACTGCAATATCAACCATAATCTATCCTTGATTTCGGCCCTGCAGCTCATGTTGCTTATTCACGCTCATCGTAATCAGGGTCTCGAATATGCTCTTGACGGCACCAGTGTCCAGGTTCAACTCCGTGGCCAGGTCCATGGCCCTGGATAGGACCCTCTTTTCACGTTGTGGATCGCTAATCGGCTTTCCTTCCGTCCTTTTGGCCTCAAAGATCTTTTTAGAGATGCCTATGCGCTGATAGATGAGCCTTATGATCTGCTCGTCAATCTGCTCAATTTCGCTGCGATGCTCTTGTAGCCCCATCAAATTCCCCGACCCTTGGATGCGCATCTATTATTCGTCCTCGTTCTTATCACTCTTCCGCCCAGAGGTCTCCAGGCAGCTTCAAGAGCGTCCATCTTATCCTCATCGATTATTGCCGCATAAGCCGGTCCTGTTCCTGAGAGGCTCACTCCATTGACGCCAGCCTCCAGCGCCAGGAGCATGGGCTCGGTAGGCAGGCCCAAAGCCGCGCAATAGGCCAGGCCGTTCAGGGTCATGGCCCTGCCATAATCGCCGCGCATGGCCAGCTCATAGACCACATCTGCCATGGGCGCAATGAGCCGGGAACGGGAAACATCTGTATCTTTGGAGAATAGCTTTCGCTCGGGAACCAGGAGCATGACATGACAAGAGAACTCCTCCCGCTTGAGCAGCATCATCCTGGCGTTGTCGGTAATCACGATGCCCCCCAGCATTGAGGCCAGAGCATCGTCCAGGGCTCCGGTAATCGTCACCCCCACGCTTCTGGCAGCGGCAACGCCTATCTTGGCCGCCTCTACAAGGTCCATCTCTTCACCTAGTGCATCCAGGGTCGCCAGGACGGTGGCGTTGGCGGCGGTACTGCTGCTCTTCAGGCCGCCTGCCACTGGAATATCGCTGTAAGTTCGCACTACTGCGCCGTAGCTGTAGCCCAGTTTCTCCTGCACCATGCGCACACAGGCCTCGATGAGGCGAGTGTCCACACCAGGAACGTCTCCTTTAATGAGGCCGAAATTGTTCAGCTCCACTTCTGCTCGTGTTTGAAGCTCGATTCCGAAGGCCGCTCCTTTCCAGATGGCAACTGCATTGAGAACTGTGGCAGCGCCGTTTGCCCATGCATATCCTTTCACGTTTGCTCCATTTCGAAGATCTTCCTAAGCTTGTCCAGCTCTTTTACAAAATCTTCCTTGCCTTCGCGAGAATATTTTGCAATCATCTTATTGAGGTATTCCAGTTCAGTGATGGATGAGACGAAGATGGGCTGATAGCTGCCCAATTCAAAGAGCGGCAAGACTGGGGCACCGCCTTTGTTTGTGCCCTCTTCCAGCCCCTTTACGACTACTATGAACGCGAAGTTCTTGTAGCCCAGTCCCCGGGCAATGTTCTTGGCGAAGCTGTTCATCTGCTGCACCCTTCGAGAAGAGAGGTCTTTGTAGGCTGCAACTGAATCCTTGTACTCCACAAACATGATGGAATCATCGGACCAGAGGAGGGCGTCATACTCCACCACGGCGATGGCGTTTTTTAGAGCCACTACATTAAAGAGGACGCCGCGACACCAGCTTATGTTAAGGTGAAGCCGAAAGTCCGCTTCCGTCATCGGCGTATTCCTGGGC